>NZ_JAJNSA010000072.1:0-12522 GCF_027497875.1 Streptococcus sp. SM3
TTGTTGGTGAAGGAATCGCTCGTCAATTGGAACAACGTGTTGCTTTCCGTCGTGCACAAAAACAAGCAATCCAACGTGCTATGCGTGCTGGAGCTAAAGGAATCAAAACTCAAGTATCAGGTCGTTTGAACGGTGCAGATATTGCCCGTGCAGAAGGATACTCTGAAGGAACTGTTCCACTCCACACACTTCGCGCTGATATCGATTACGCTTGGGAAGAAGCAGACACTACTTACGGTAAACTTGGTGTTAAAGTATGGATCTACCGTGGTGAAGTTCTTCCAGCTCGTAAAGACGCTAAAGGAGGTAAATAACCAATGTTAGTACCTAAACGTGTAAAACACCGTCGCGAATTCCGTGGTAAAATGCGCGGTGAAGCAAAAGGTGGAAAAGAAGTAGCATTCGGTGAATACGGTCTTCAAGCTACAACTAGCCACTGGATCACAAACCGTCAAATCGAAGCTGCTCGTATCGCCATGACTCGTTACATGAAACGTGGTGGTAAAGTTTGGATTAAGATTTTCCCACACAAATCATACACCGCTAAAGCTATCGGGGTACGTATGGGATCTGGTAAAGGGGCTCCTGAAGGTTGGGTAGCACCAGTTAAACGTGGTAAAGTGATGTTCGAAATCGCTGGTGTATCTGAAGAGATTGCGCGCGAAGCACTTCGTCTTGCTAGCCACAAATTGCCAGTTAAAACTAAATTTGTGAAACGTGAAGCAGAATAAGGAGAGGTCATGAAACTTACAGAAGTAAAAGAATTTGTTAAAGAACTTCGTGGTCTTTCTCAAGAAGAACTCGCGAAGCGTGAAAATGAATTGAAGAAAGAATTGTTTGAACTTCGTTTCCAAGCGGCTGCTGGTCAATTGGAACAAACTGGACGTTTGAAAGAAGTGAAAAAACAAATCGCTCGTATCAAAACTGTTCAATCAGAAGCTAAATAATAGACTAGGGAAGGAGAATTTCAATGGAACGCAATAATCGTAAAGTTCTTGTTGGACGCGTTGTGTCTGACAAAATGGACAAAACAATCACAGTTGTAGTTGAAACTAAACGTAACCACCCAGTCTATGGTAAACGTATCAACTATTCTAAAAAATACAAAGCTCATGATGAAAACAATGTTGCTAAAGAAGGCGATATCGTTCGTATCATGGAAACTCGTCCGCTTTCAGCTACAAAACGCTTCCGTCTTGTAGAAGTCGTTGAAGAAGCGGTCATCATCTAATCATACCTGAAAGGAGAAAACGTAAATGATTCAAACAGAAACTCGTTTGAAAGTCGCTGACAACAGTGGCGCACGCGAAATCTTGACAATCAAAGTTCTTGGTGGTTCAAAACGTAAATTCGCGAGCATCGGTGATGTAATCGTTGCATCTGTAAAACAAGCTACTCCTGGTGGTGCGGTTAAGAAAGGTGACGTTGTAAAAGCTGTTATCGTTCGTACTAAATCAGGTGCTCGTCGTAAAGATGGTTCATACATCAAGTTCGACGAAAATGCAGCAGTGATCATCCGTGACGACAAAACTCCTCGCGGAACTCGTATCTTCGGCCCAGTTGCACGTGAATTGCGTGACGGTGGATTCATGAAGATTGTATCACTTGCTCCAGAAGTACTTTAATCAATAAAAAAACAAACACAGTCCCCTGGCTCAGCCAGGGTGCCCGTCGGGCGTAAGAATAAAAGGAGAATAAAATGTTTGTAAAAAAAGGCGACAAAGTTCGCGTTATCGCTGGTAAAGACAAAGGCGTAGAAGCTGTTGTTCTTACTGCTCTTCCAAAAGTAAATAAAGTTGTTGTAGAAGGTGTAAACATCATCAAGAAACACCAACGTCCAAATAACGAAAACCCTCAAGGTGCAATCGTTGAAAAAGAAGCTCCAATCCATGCTTCTAACGTTCAAGTTTTGGACAAAAACGGTGTTGCTGGACGTGTTGGCTACAAATTTGTAGACGGCAAAAAAGTTCGCTACAACAAAAAATCAGGCGAAGTGCTTGACTAATCACGAAGGAAAGGAGAAGTATAATGGCTAATCGTTTAAAAGAAAAATACCTTAATGAAGTAGTACCATCATTGACAGAACAGTTCAACTATTCATCAGTTATGGCTGTGCCAAAAGTTGATAAAATCGTTTTGAACATGGGTGTCGGTGATGCAGTATCAAATGCTAAAAACCTTGAAAAAGCTGCTGAAGAGCTTGCTTTGATCTCAGGTCAAAAACCATTGATCACTAAGGCTAAAAAATCAATCGCCGGCTTCCGTCTTCGTGAAGGTGTTGCGATCGGTGCAAAAGTTACCCTTCGTGGTGAACGTATGTACGAATTCTTGGATAAATTGGTAACAGTTTCACTTCCACGTGTACGTGACTTCCATGGTGTTCCAACAAAATCATTTGATGGACGCGGAAACTACACACTTGGTGTGAAAGAACAATTGATCTTCCCAGAAATCAACTTTGATGATGTTGATAAAACTCGTGGTTTGGATATCGTAATCGTAACTACAGCGAACACAGACGAAGAATCACGTGCATTGCTTACTGGCCTCGGAATGCCGTTTGCAAAATAATATAGGAGGTAAAACTAATGGCTAAAAAATCTATGATTGCTAAGAACAAACGCCCAGCGAAGTTCTCTACTCAAGCATACACTCGCTGTGAACGTTGTGGACGTCCACACTCAGTTTACCGCAAGTTTAAACTTTGCCGTGTTTGCTTCCGTGAATTGGCATACAAAGGTCAAATCCCAGGTGTCACAAAAGCATCTTGGTAATTTAAGATATCAAGGGCGTTAAAACTCCAAGTGAAAATAGGAAACTTGACGAAGAAACTTTAGTTTCTAGGAAAGTTTATCTTTTTCACACAGAGTTTAGCCCGGGTTCAGTTGGGCTTGCCAATTTGAACACGAGCTACAGCTTTGGCAAAAAAGACCAATTTTCTTTGGAGCATCGCTCCTGCATCAAATTGCCTATTTTTGCTCTCGCTGTTACGCTCTCTGTATCATGTATTAACTAGCAAGTGCAACTTGCAAACTACTAGTAAGAGGAGAAATAATAATGGTTATGACTGACCCAATCGCAGACTTCCTTACACGTATTCGTAACGCTAACCAAGCAAAACACGAAGTACTTGAAGTACCTGCATCAAACATCAAAAAAGGGATTGCTGAAATCCTTAAACGCGAAGGTTTTGTAAAAAACGTTGAATTCATCGAAGATGACAAACAAGGCATCATCCGTGTATTCTTGAAATACGGACAAAACGGTGAAAAAGTTATCACAAACTTGAAACGTGTATCTAAACCAGGTTTGCGTGTTTACAAAAAACGTGAAGATCTTCCAAAAGTTCTTAACGGACTTGGAATTGCTATCCTTTCAACTTCTGAAGGTTTGCTTACTGATAAAGAAGCACGCCAAAAGAACGTTGGTGGGGAAGTTATCGCTTACGTTTGGTAATTGATGATGTGAGAGCGTTAAAAGAATGCAGTGAAAATAGGAAGTTTGTAGTAGGAGCGATGCTCCAAGACAAACTTATCTTTTTCACCAAATTCTTAGCTCGAACTCAAATCAAGATACAAAGTTCTTAGAGCGTGTTCAGTTCAGCTCTAGAACTAAATAAGTATCTTAAACCCCGTGAAAACTGGCCCGCAAAGGCCTGACAATTTAACAGGAGAATAAAAAACATGTCACGTATTGGTAATAAAGTTATCGTGTTGCCTGCTGGTGTTGAAATCACTAACAATGACAACGTTGTAACTGTAAAAGGACCTAAAGGAGAACTTACTCGTGAGTTCTCAAAAGATATTGAAATCCGTGTGGAAGGTACTGAAGTAACACTTCACCGTCCAAACGATTCAAAAGAAATGAAAACAATCCACGGAACAACTCGTGCCCTTTTGAACAACATGGTTACTGGTGTATCAGAAGGATTCAAGAAAGAACTTGAAATGCGCGGGGTTGGATACCGTGCACAACTTCAAGGATCAAAACTTGTTTTGGCTGTTGGTAAATCACACCCAGACGAAGTTGAAGCTCCAGAAGGAATTACTTTTGAACTTCCAAACCCAACAACAATCGTTGTTAGCGGAATTTCAAAAGAAGTAGTTGGTCAAACAGCTGCTTATGTACGTAGCCTTCGTTCACCTGAACCATACAAAGGTAAAGGGATCCGTTATGTTGGTGAATACGTTCGCCGCAAAGAAGGTAAAACAGGTAAATAATGTAGTTTGGTTGTTTTTCAACCAACCTTCATCTTACCAACTCAGTGCTTAGCACATGATTTTAAAATTAAGAGGTGAAAATTGTGATTTCGAAACCAGATAAAAACAAAATCCGTCAAAAACGCCACCGTCGCGTTCGCGGAAAACTCTCTGGAACTGCTGATCGCCCACGTTTGAACGTATTTCGTTCTAATACAGGCATCTACGCTCAAGTAATTGATGACGTAGCGGGTGTAACGCTCGCAAGCGCTTCAACTCTTGACAAAGAAGTTTCAAAAGGAACTAAAACTGAACAAGCCGTTGTTGTCGGCAAACTTGTTGCTGAACGTGCAGTTGCTAAAGGTATTTCTGAAGTGGTGTTCGACCGCGGTGGATATCTATATCACGGACGTGTTAAAGCTTTGGCTGATGCAGCTCGTGAAAACGGATTGAAATTCTAATAGGAGGACACTAGAAAATGGCATTTAAAGATAATGCAGTTGAACTTGAAGAACGCGTAGTTGCCATCAACCGTGTAACAAAAGTTGTTAAAGGTGGACGTCGTCTTCGTTTTGCCGCTCTTGTAGTTGTTGGTGACCGTAATGGCCGTGTTGGATTTGGTACTGGTAAAGCTCAAGAAGTTCCAGAAGCAATCCGTAAGGCTGTTGAAGATGCTAAGAAAAACTTGATCGAAGTTCCTATGGTTGGAACAACAATTCCACACGAAGTAACATCAGTATTTGGTGGAGCTCGTGTATTGTTGAAACCAGCTATCGAAGGGGCTGGGGTTGCTGCAGGTGGAGCAGTTCGTGCCGTTGTCGAATTGGCAGGTATTGCAGATGTTACATCTAAATCACTTGGATCAAACACTCCAATCAACATCGTTCGTGCAACTGTTAACGGTTTAGCACAATTGAAACGCGCTGATGAAGTTGCTGCCCTTCGTGGTATTTCAGTTTCTGACTTAGCTTAAGAAAGGAGATTCAAATGGCTCAAATTAAAATTACTTTGACTAAGTCTCCAATCGGACGCATCCCGTCACAACGTAAAACTGTTGTAGCACTTGGACTTGGCAAATTGAACAGCTCTGTTATTAAAGAAGATAACCCAGCAGTACGTGGTATGATCACTGCTGTATCTCACTTGGTAACAGTTGAAGAAGTAAAATAATCTATTTAAAATAGAAACAAAGTTTTCAGGGGTATGAGAGGTTCTCATCCCCTAAAACTAAATATAAGTATAGGCGAGTTTGTAGTTAGGACACCTTTTCCTGATTACATGCGTTAGCAATTTACAAAAGAGGAGAAAATAAATAATGAAACTTCATGAATTACAACCTGCTACAGGTTCACGTAAAGTCCGCAACCGTGTTGGTCGTGGTACTTCATCTGGTAATGGTAAAACTTCTGGCCGTGGTCAAAAAGGTCAAAAAGCTCGTAGCGGTGGCGGTGTACGTCTTGGTTTTGAAGGTGGACAAACTCCATTGTTCCGTCGTCTTCCAAAACGTGGATTTACAAACATCAATGCTAAAGAATATGCTATTGTGAACCTTGATCAATTGAACGCCTTTGAAGATGGTGCTGAAGTAACTCCAGTAGTACTTGTAGAATCAGGAATTGTAAAAGCTGAAAAATCAGGTATCAAAATTCTTGGTAACGGAGAATTGACTAAGAAGTTGACTGTTAAAGCAGCTAAATTCTCTAAATCAGCTGAAGAAGCTATCACTGCTAAAGGTGGTTCAGTTGAAGTCATCTAAGTGAGGTGACCTATGTTTTTTAAATTATTAAAAGATGCATTTAAGGTGAAACAAGTACGGTCGAAGATTTTGTTTACGATCTTCATCATTCTTGTTTTCCGCATTGGGACCACGATTACAGTGCCTGGTGTAAATGCGAAAATTCTGAACAACCTTCAAGATGTGTCCTTCTTGAACATGCTCAGTTTGGTTTCTGGGAATGCTATGAGGAACTTCTCAGTTTTCGCATTAGGGGTTAGCCCATACATTACAGCTTCGATCGTCGTGCAACTTTTGCAAATGGATCTGTTACCTAAGTTTGTTGAATGGGGCAAACAAGGGGAAGTTGGTCGAAGAAAGCTCAACCAAGCAACACGCTATATTTCTTTGGTTCTAGCCTTTGTTCAATCCATCGGGATTACAGCAACCTTCCACACTTTGTCTCAGGCGAAATTAGTCGCAACTCCAAATACCAAGACCTATCTATTAATCGGTGCTATTCTGACGACCGGTTCCATGATTGTGACTTGGCTTGGAGAACAAATCACAGATAAAGGCTACGGTAATGGTGTTTCAATGATTATCTTTGCAGGGATTGTGTCATCAATTCCTGAGATGATTAAAGAAATCTATGAAAATGCATTTGTGAACGTTCGTTCTGGTCAAATGACCAATTCCCTCATTTTTGTTGGGGTATTAATCCTTGCTGTCTTGGTTATTGTTTACTTTACAACCTTTGTAGAGCAAGCACAATACAAGATTCCAATCCAATATACAAAGATTGCACAAGGAGCTCCATCAAGTTCTTACCTTCCTTTGAAAGTAAACCCAGCAGGAGTTATTCCTGTCATCTTCGCTAGTTCGATTACAGCAGCGCCTGCAGCTATTTTCCAAGTGATTAGCGCTATGGGTTACAATGCAGGATGGGTGAAAACAGCTCAAGCCATGTTGGCTACAAACACACCAACTGGTGTGGCAATGTATGCCTTATTGATCATTCTCTTCACCTTCTTCTACACGTTTGTTCAGATCAATCCTGAAAAAACGGCAGAAAACCTTCAAAAGAGTGGTGCCTATATCCCAGGCGTTCGCCCTGGTAAAGGGACAGAAGAGTTTATGTCTCGTTTGCTACGTCGTTTAGCAAGTGTCGGATCAGTATTCCTTGGCTTTATTACCATCATTCCAATCCTAGCTCGAGATTTATTTGGTTTGACAGATGCAGTTGCTCTTGGAGGAACTAGCTTGTTAATCATTATTTCAACAGGTATTGAGGGAATGAAACAATTAGAAGGCTACTTATTAAAACGTAAGTATGTCGGATTTATGGACACAACAACAGAATAGAATAAGGTTGACTTTGTCAGCCTTCTATTTTGTTTTTAAATGGAAATAGGAATTCGCTCCTGCTTCCATTTAAAAACAAAATAAGGAGAATTCATCATGAATCTTTTAATTATGGGGTTGCCTGGAGCAGGTAAAGGAACTCAAGCAGCTAAAATCGTTGAAGAGTTTCACGTAGCGCATATCTCCACTGGAGATATGTTCCGCGCAGCGATGGCTAACCAAACTGAAATGGGTGTGCTTGCAAAATCATACATTGATAAAGGTGAGTTGGTACCAGATGAAGTAACCAATGGAATTGTAAAAGAACGCCTTGCTCAAGATGATATTAAAGAAACAGGTTTCTTGTTAGACGGATATCCACGTACCATTGAGCAAGCTCATGCTTTAGATAAAACATTGGCTGAACTTGGTATTGAGCTTGAAGGTGTTATCAACATCGAAGTAAATCCAGACAGTCTTTTAGAGCGTTTGAGCGGACGTATCATTCATCGTCAAACTGGAGAAACTTTCCATAAAGTATTCAATCCACCAGTTGATTACAAAGAGGAAGATTACTACCAACGTGAAGATGATAAACCTGAGACAGTAAAACGTCGTTTGGATGTGAATATTGCCCAAGGTGAACCAATCATTGAATTTTATCGTTCAAAAGGACTCGTACATGACATCCAAGGGAACCAAGATATCAATGATGTATTTTCAGACATTGAAAAAGTCTTGTCAAATTTGAAATAAAAGCGTTTTTCATGCTTGCAATATTGGACAACTAGTGTTACAATTAGTTAGTCTGACTTATAATTGTTACCTCTGTGCTCAGAGGAATGAATCGAAATTTATGGAGGTACTTTTGCGTGGCAAAAGACGATGTGATTGAAGTAGAAGGCAAAGTAGTCGATACAATGCCGAATGCTATGTTTACGGTTGAACTTGAAAATGGACATCAGATTTTAGCAACAGTTTCTGGTAAAATTCGTAAAAACTATATTCGTATTTTAGCGGGAGATCGTGTTACAGTGGAGATGAGTCCGTACGATTTGACACGTGGACGTATCACATACCGCTTTAAATAATCGAAAAACTTGGAGGGATAAAAATGAAAGTAAGACCATCGGTCAAACCAATTTGCGAATACTGTAAAGTAATTCGTCGTAATGGTCGTGTTATGGTAATTTGCCCAGCAAATCCAAAACACAAACAACGTCAAGGATAAGATAGAAAGGAGAAAACATGGCTCGTATTGCTGGAGTTGACATTCCAAATGACAAACGTGTAGTAATTTCATTGACTTATGTGTACGGTATCGGACTTCCAACATCTAAGAAAATCCTTGCTGCTGCAGGTGTTTCTGAAGATATTCGTGTTCGCGATCTTACACCAGATCAAGAAGATGCTATCCGTCGTGAAGTTGACGCAATCAAAGTTGAAGGTGACCTTCGTCGTGAAGTAAACTTGAACATCAAACGCTTGATGGAAATCGGTTCATACCGTGGTATCCGTCACCGTCGTGGACTTCCAGTTCGTGGACAAAACACTAAAAACAATGCTCGCACTCGTAAAGGTAAAGCTGTTGCGATTGCAGGTAAGAAAAAATAAAATAAAATAAGGAGGTAAAAATCTTGGCTAAACCAACACGTAAACGTCGTGTGAAAAAGAATATCGAATCTGGTATTGCTCATATTCACGCTACATTTAACAACACAATTGTTATGATTACTGATGTGCATGGTAACGCAATCGCTTGGTCATCTGCAGGTGCACTTGGATTTAAAGGTTCTCGTAAATCTACACCATTTGCTGCTCAAATGGCATCAGAAGCTGCTGCAAAAGCTGCTCAAGAACACGGACTTAAATCTGTTGAAGTAACTGTTAAAGGTCCTGGTTCAGGTCGTGAGTCTGCTATTCGTGCACTTGCTGCTGCTGGTCTTGAAGTAACTGCAATCCGCGATGTAACTCCTGTACCACACAATGGTGCTCGTCCTCCAAAACGTCGCCGTGTATAATCATCAACAATTACACAGCTTTTCGTTTAAGAGGGAGTATAGCAAATGATTGAGTTTGAAAAACCAAATATAACAAAAATTGATGAAAACAAAGATTATGGCGTGTTTGTCGTAGAACCACTTGAACGTGGCTATGGTACAACACTTGGAAACTCACTTCGTCGTGTACTTCTGGCTTCACTTCCAGGTGCAGCTGTCACTTCAATCAACATTGAAGGTGTACTCCACGAATTTGATACCGTTCCAGGAGTCCGTGAAGACGTTATGCAAATTATTCTTAACGTTAAAGGAATCGCCGTTAAATCTTACGTCCAAGACGAAAAGATTATTGAACTTGATGTAGAAGGACCTGCAGAAGTAACTGCTGGAGATATTCTTACTGATAGTGACATCGAAATTGTAAACCCTGATCATTATCTATTTACAATCGGAGAAGGAGCATCTTTGAAAGCAACGCTTACTGTAAACAGTGGACGTGGCTATGTTCCAGCTGATCAAAACAAAAAAGATGATGCACCAGTGGGAACACTTGCTGTAGATTCAATCTATACGCCAGTGACAAAAGTCAATTACCAAGTTGAACCAGCACGCGTTGGTAGCAACGATGGCTTTGACAAGCTAACCCTTGAAATTTTGACAAATGGGACAATCATTCCAGAAGATGCCTTAGGTTTGTCTGCTCGTATTTTGACAGAACACCTAAATCTATTCACAAACTTAACTGAAATTGCTATTGCAACAGATGTTATGAAGGAAGTGGATACAACTTCTGATGATCGCATTTTAGAACGTACGATCGAAGAATTAGATCTTTCAGTTCGTTCATATAACTGTTTGAAACGTGCTGGCATTAATACTGTTTACGATTTGACTGAAAAATCAGAAGCAGAAATGATGAAAGTTCGTAACTTGGGACGTAAGAGTCTTGAAGAAGTTAAAATCAAACTTGCCGACTTAGGCCTTGGGTTAAAAAACGATAAATAGAGGAGGAATACATGGCTTACCGTAAACTAGGACGCACTAGCTCACAACGTAAAGCGATGCTTCGCGATTTGACTACAGATCTTATCATCAATGAAGCAATTGTAACAACTGAAGCACGTGCGAAAGAAATCCGTAAATCAGTTGAAAAAATGATTACTTTGGGTAAACGTGGTGATTTGCATGCACGTCGTCAAGCTGCTGCATTCGTACGTAACGAAGTTGCATCACAAAACTTTGATGAAGAAACAGGTAAATACTCAGAAACAACTGCACTTCAAAAATTGTTCTCTGAATTAGCACCTCGTTATGCTGAGCGCAATGGTGGATATACTCGTATCCTTAAAACTGAACCACGTCGTGGTGATGCTGCGCCAATGGCTATCATCGAATTGGTATAATATCATCAATTTTGTTGAGTGTTATGATGATGGAATACACTGTTATTCTTAGTCTAGCTCTGGTCTACCGCTGGGGATTTTCCCCAGCGGGAACACTCATCATATTGAATGAATGGTAGACGCTTGTTTACGAAATTGCTTTAATTTAAAACAATTTCGTAAGCAGGCGTTTTGTCTTGTTTTTCATGAGTAGTCGAGAATAGCAAAAAATGATATAATGGAACCCATATCTCCAATAGAAGAAAAAGGATTCAATGACAAAACAACAAGCAATTAAATTACTAAAAGAGAAGTACCTTAGTAATATGAAAGAGGATTCGGAACTCTTTGTCGGAGTTGAATTAGAGTTTCCGATTGTAGAAACAAATGGAAACAAAACAAATATAGAGGTGACGAAAAATCTTTTTCGAACCTTAGCAAACTTATCAGATTTTGAAGTTGAAAAAATAGATGACGATAAAAATCCCATTCAATTGGTTCACCGCTCTTCTAAAGATCGTATTCTATTCGAGTTGAGTTACAATACAATTGAATTTGCATTTGAGAGAGCTCATTCTATAAATGAGGTAGCCAAACGTTTTGAGGCCTATTTGAAGATTATTCAACCTATTTTGCAAGAAAATAATCACGAAATTCAAGGGCACGGAATCCATCCTATGTGGAAAGAAAATGATAATAGCCCAGTGAAAATCGAACGATACAAGATGTTAATGGCTTTCCTTGCAATGAATGGTACAGGGATGAAAACACACCCCTATCCTTCGTACGGAGCATTTATATGCGGAAACCAAGTTCAATTGGATGTAAGGCGCGATAACTATATTCGCATCATTAATGCATTTAATAAAATTGAAGCAGCAAAAGCATATTTGTTTTCTAACTCAGAATTTTCAGCAGAGGTTTGGGATACAAAAATTGCCAGAGATATTTTCTGGGAAGAATCCTTACATGGTTATTATAAGGAAAATGTAGGGATTTATCCTAAGGACTACCAAAGCGAAGAAGAGTTTTTTAATAATCTCGCTAGAACGGCTATTTTTACGGCAACAAGAGAGGGCAAATCATATTATTTTAAACCAATTCGAGTCGAGGACTATCTAGATCAAAAAGAAATTACAGCCTATACGGCTGATGGAAATGAGAAAATCATTAACCCTGTAAAAGAAGATCTAAAACAACATCGAAGTTACCAATTTCAAGATCTAACTGCTCGTGGAACTGTAGAATTTAGAAGTGTTTGTACACAACCATTAGAAACCACATTTGCCCCGATAGCCTTTGAGTTGGGCTTATTTGTACAGTTAGAAAAACTGGAAAACTATTTAGAGGATTGTTCATTTTTTAAAAATGAAGAACAGGACTATCGAAAACTTAGAAAGAAATATTCAAAGAAAATTCTAAGTAAAGAAGAAAAAGAAGCGATCCAATCCTTTTCAAAAGATCTTCTAGACATAGCTGAAGCAGGTTTAATGAAAAGAGGTTGCGGAGAAGAGAAATTTCTCATCATTAACAAAGAACTAGACTAATAGAAAAGCCTGTAATGCAGGCTTTTCTTTGTTTCTTTCAAAAAAACTTTCAAAAAAATAAAAAATTTTTTAAAAAAGTGTTGACAGTAAGGAGAGGTCATGATATACTAATATAGTTGTCGCGCGAGAGCGACAAAGACCTTTGAAAACTGAACAAGACGAACCAATGTGCAGGGCGCTATAACGAAAGTTATAGTAACTGAACAATAAAAAAACAATAAATCTGTCAGTGACAGAATGAGTTTAAGACAAACAATTATTTTAATGAGAGTTTGATCCTGGCTCAGGATGAACGCTGGCGGCGTGCCTAATACATGCAAGTAGAACGCTGAAGCT
>NZ_JAJNSA010000073.1:0-12347 GCF_027497875.1 Streptococcus sp. SM3
ACCCAGTTTTATCAGGCCCAGCGATGGACAACATTCAAAAATCAGCCATTAAGAAGTTGGTGGTATTGGATACGATTTATCTATCGGAAGATCGCTTGATTGATAAAATTGAGCAAATTTCGATTGCGAAACTTCTTGCTGAGGCCATTGTTCGCATTCATGAAAATCGCCCTCTTTCCCCTCTATTTGAAATCGGAAATGCTAAAAAATGTTAACAATAAGGAGGCTGGGAAACAGCCTCTTTTGTTTAGGAGGAAATACAAATGGAAATCAGAAAATGGTGGCAAGATCTAAAAAAAGAAAAGGAACGGAAAAAACTGGTTCAAGCAGCTAAAGAACTAGAAGCAAAGGCGGATCCCAGTTTGCCCAAGAAGAAATTGCCAGAGAATAGGGCTGTGAAATAAGTAAGACGAAGTATTTGTGTTATTACTAACTAGACTATATAAGGTGTGTAGAAAAGGGATAGTCGTTCCAAATTGTGAGCTTTTTTCTAATCAAAACTCCGTTTATTAAAAATAAAAGAGTATAATATATCTCTAAATCGTAATTTTGGGTATCAAATATGAAGAAATCTTAAATTTTTTTAAAAAAATCTATAAAAAGTCTTGACATAGGCAGAATATCCTAGTATACTAATCATAGTTACGAAGTAACGAATATTTTAAATTATAAAAGGGGTAAAACAATGAAAAAAGTTTTATTATCATCAGTAGCAGCTCTTGCAGTATTTGCAGCAGCAGCTCCAGCATTAGCGGATCAACCAACAGTTTCTCCAGAAGAAGCAGCAAAACTTCGTGCTGTACTTTTCAACCAACCTGCAGCAGAAACTCCTGCAACTCCTGCAACAGGAACTCATGAAGAAGCAAACAACTTCACTCGTACTAACAAAGAAGATCGTGCAAAAGATCCAGCTTTTGTTGGTAAACAAGACATTACTTCACAAGATCACTATACAGGTGAAAACTACAACAACGGTGGTGATTTGAAAGCTATCCCTGCTAACCCATACTTTAGCCAAGGTATCCAACTTTGGGGTAAAACTCAAACTGTAACTGCTAAATCACAATTGGGTCCTCAAACTATCGAAGTAGTTAACCCACATGATGGAACTAAATGGTTGGTAGACGTTGACGTTGAAGCTCATGCTGATACTCCAAGCGGATACTACATCACTGCTAACTACCGTAACTTGCGTCAAGTAGCTGGTGCTAAAGCAGCAGATGCTAAAGCAGACAAAAAAGAAAATGGTAAAGATAACGGTGCTGTAGCTGGATCTAAAGCATCATCTGCTAAAGCTGGTGAAAAATCACTTCCAAAAACAAGCGCAGTTAAATAATTTTTAATTAATTAATTAATTAGCTCATAAAAATATCACTGAGTCCTTGGGCTCAGTGTTATTTTTTAGAAAAATCATTTTGAGGAGATCGATTAAATGAAAAGAGCTGGAGAAAAAAGTTCAAATAAATTTGCTCTTCTATTTGCTTCTATAGTAGCAATAGTTGTTATTGTAGCTGGATTTTTATTCTTTAATCCATTTGGTGGAAAAACATCTAACGCAACTAAGAAAGCAGCTTCTTCTGGTAGCAGTTCTTCTACCCAAGCTGTGAAATATGAACCTAGTCAAGAAGAAAAAGATTATCTAAAGAATCGCTTTGACCAACTAAAGGCTGTTAACCCTGAAGCGATTGCTTATGTTTATGCTCCAGGTACTGAGTTGGATGAACCTGTCGTTCAAACAGGAGATAATGCAACATACTTGGATAAGACTTTTGATGGTGGAAACGAACCCTATATGGGTACTGTCTTTATGGATACGGATAATAAGAAAAATTTTAGTGATCGTTTGACTTGGTTATTTGGTCATGCTCGTGGTAGTAAGGTTGGTGATCATCGTATGTTTAACGATGTCAACTACTATGACAAGCAAGAATACTTTGATCAACATCCGTATGTTGTCATTGAGACGCCTGAGCGCAAGTATTATTATGAAGCTATGTGCTTGGTGATTGTCCCTGAAACGACAGCATTTTATCGTACTAGCTTTAAGGATGATGAAGACTTTACAACTCAGTTGAAGAAGGTATATGAAGATGGTCAAACTAAGAATCCAAATATTAAGATCAAAGCATCTGATAAATACTTAGTATTGTCAACTTGTCGGGAAGAGGATGAAACGATTCGTTCTAACCTCTACCTACGTCAAATTCCTGATTCAGAAATGAAGGATTTTGTGGCAAAACATGCAGATCAATTGACATATGTGGCAACACGTGGTCAACAATAATGTCTTGAAAGACTTAGCATTGCTAAGTCTTTTTTGTATGGAAGAATTATTGAAATGTCCTTTGATGGGGAACAAAAGATGGGGATCTGGCTTGTTCTTTTGCGATGGGGTCCTATTTATAGTATAATGAATATAAGTGTTTTTGGAGGTGTTCTATGGATTTAACGAAACGGTTTAATAAAAATCTGAATCGGATTGAAGTTTCTTTGATTCGTCAGTTCGATCAATCAATTTCTTCCATTCCTGGTGTCTTGCGTTTGACTTTGGGGGAACCGGATTTTACAACTCCTGAACATGTAAAAGAAGCAGGAAAGGCTGCCATTGATGCAAACTTTAGCCATTACACTGGGATGAGTGGTTTGCTGGCTTTGCGTGAGTCTGCGAGTCAGTTTGTGGCGGATAAATATGGTATTCACTATCGTCCTGAAGATGAGATATTGGTGACGATCGGTGCAACTGAAGCCCTATCTGCCACTTTGACAGCAATCTTGGAACCTGGAGATGTAGTGCTACTCCCAGCGCCAGCCTATCCTGGTTATGAACCGATTGTGAATTTGGTTGGGGCGGAAATTGTCGAAATTGATACGACAGCAGATCGTTTTGTCTTGACTCCTGAAAAGTTGGAAAAGGCTATTCTAGAGCAGGGTGAAAAATTGAAGGCTGTTATTCTCAATTATCCAGCTAATCCAACGGGTGTCACTTATTCGCGCGAACAGATGGCAGAATTGGCTGCTGTCCTAAAAAAATATGAAGTCTTTGTGATTTGTGATGAAGTTTATTCAGAGCTAACTTATACTGGAGAAGCGCATGTCTCTATGGCATCCTTCATTCCTGAGCAGACCATTGTCATTAATGGTTTGTCTAAGTCTCATGCCATGACAGGCTGGCGACTTGGCTTTATCTTTGCTCCGGCTGTATTGACAGCTCAACTCATCAAGAGTCATCAGTATTTGGTAACAGCTGCTGGAACGATGAACCAGTATGCTGCGATTGAGGCCTTGACTGCTGGTCGGGATGATGCAGAGCCGATGAAGAAGGAATATGTGAAACGTCGGGATTATATTATTGAAAAGATGTCCGCACTTGGGTTTGAGATGATTAAGCCAGATGGAGCCTTCTATATTTTTGCTAAAATCCCAGCTGGTTACAATCAGGATTCCTTTGCTTTCTTGCAGGATTTTGCGCGTGAAAAAGCAGTTGCTTTTATTCCTGGTGCTGCTTTTGGTCAATATGGTGAAGGCTATGTGCGTTTGTCGTATGCAGCCAGCATGGAGGTTATCAAGGAAGCAATGAAACGCTTGAAGGAGTATATGGAAGAACATGCTGGAGTCAATTGAGACCCGGGGCATTGTGCTGTATAATCGGGATTTTCGTGAGGATGATAAATTGGTCAAGATCTTCACGGAGAAGTCAGGGAAGCGGATGTTTTTTGTGAAACATGCGGGAAAATCACGATTGAATCCCATGTTACAACCATTGGTAACAGCGGATATGCTGCTGAAAATCAATGATGATGGGTTGAGTTATATTGATGATTTTCAAGATGTGCAGGTTTATAAGAAAATCAATGCAGATCTTTTTGCCCTTTCTTATGCGACCTATGTTCTGGCGCTTGCGGATGCAAGTATTCAGGATAATCAGGTGGATCCGGCCCTGTTTGCTTTTTTGGAAAAGACCTTGTCTTTGATGGAAGAGGGACTGGATTATGAGGTTTTAACCAATATTTTTGAGATTCAGCTTCTATCACGGTTTGGGGTTGTCTTGAACCTGCATGAATGCTGTTTCTGCCATCGGGTTGGTCTTCCTTTTGACTATTCCTTCCGGTATAGTGGGGTCCTTTGTCCGGATCATTATGATCGGGATGAGAGACGTGCCCACTGGCATCCGAATGTTCTCTATTTATTGGATCAGTTTCAAGCAGTGCGATTCAGTGAGTTAGAGACGATTTCTCTACAAGCGGAGATGAAAACAGCTCTGCGTCAGGCAATTGATCAGTTGTATGAGGAGTATGTAGGGATCCATTTAAAAGCTAAAAAGTTTATCGATTCCTTGAGTGATTGGGGAGCGATTATGAAAGATTCATCTGGAGGTGAAACATGAAAAAAATTGCAGTAGATGCAATGGGGGGCGATAATGCACCTCAAGCCTTGGTAGAAGGTGTGAATCAAGCCATTCGTGATTTTGATGATATTGAGATTGTCTTATATGGCGATGAGGCAAAAATCAAAGACTATTTAACCGCAACAGAACGTGTATCGATTGTGCATACGGAAGAAAAAATCGATTCAGATGATGAGCCAACGCGGGCCATTCGTCGGAAAAAACAGGCTTCGATGGTCTTAGCTGCCAAGGATGTGAAGGCTGGTGAGGTGGATGCCATGCTATCTGCAGGAAATACAGGTGCTTTATTGGCAGCAGGCTTCTTTATCGTTGGCCGTATCAAAGGGGTGGAACGCCCTGGATTGATGTCCACACTTCCGACGGTTGATGGTCGCGGGTATGACATGCTGGACTTAGGTGCCAATGCAGAAAATACACCAGAGCACTTGCATCAGTATGCTGTGATGGGGTCCTATTATGCTGAAAATGTTCGTGGAATTCAAAAACCACGCGTGGGTCTATTGAACAATGGGACAGAAGCTAGTAAGGGAGATCCTTTGCGCAAGGAAACTTACCAATTGTTATCTGAGGATGATTCGATTCATTTTGTTGGAAATGTGGAAGCGCGTGATTTGATGGATGGCGTTGCTGATGTCGTTGTGGCGGATGGTTTCACAGGAAACGCTGTCTTGAAAACGATGGAAGGAACGGCTTTTGGGATCTTGAAGCAATTGAAACAAGCAATTGCCACAGGAAACTGGAAGGCGAAATTGGGAGCTTTTCTGCTCAAGGACCGTTTGAAATCATTGAAGCAAACCTTGGATTTCTCAGATGTTGGGGGAGCGGTCTTGTTTGGCCTTCAAGCACCTGTTGTTAAAACGCATGGTTCGAGTGATGCCAAAGCAGTTTATAGTACCATTCGTCAGATTCGGACCATGTTAGAGACAGATGTTGTTGGAAAATCAGTGAAGGAATTATCGAAGGAAGGGTAATGTATGAGTAAACAAAACGAAATTTTAGCTACTATTGAGGAATTTCTCAAAGACCGCAAGGGGCCAGACTTTCAAGTATCTTTGGAATCTGACTTACGTAAGGATTTACAGGCGGATTCTGTTGAATTGATGGAATTTATTATCAATCTTGAGGATGAGTACCAAATTGAGATTCCGGACAAGGCTATTGATGAATTTAACACAGTAGGGGATGTTGTCGACTATATCGAAAAACGAACTGCTGGTCACTAATGAAAAAGGGATCGTTCAGAGATTATTCTGGATGATCTTTTTTTCTGTCCTTTTTATTCGGATTCTGCTTATATTGTACGGAATTTTATTGAAAATACACTTTGTATATGATAGAATGAAGGTGATAAAATACGAAAGGCGAACAAAGTCATGACCAATCAACTGATTTATACTGGAAAAGCTAAGGATATCTATACTACTGAGGACGAACATGTGATTAAGTCGGTCTATAAGGACCAAGCCACTATGCTAAATGGGGCTCGTAAGGAGACTATTAAAGGAAAAGGTGTGCTAAATAATCAGATTTCGTCTCTTATTTTTGAAAAATTGAATGCTGCGGGTGTTGCAACGCACTTTATCGAACGTATTTCTGATACAGAACAACTCAACAAGAAAGTAAAAATTATTCCTTTGGAAGTTGTTCTTCGTAATGTGACTGCGGGTTCCTTTTCTAAACGTTTTGGCGTGGAGGAAGGCTTGGACTTGAAAACTCCAATCGTTGAATTTTACTATAAAAACGATGAGTTGGATGACCCATTCATCAATGATGAGCATGTGAAGTTTTTGGATATTGCCAATGATGAACAAATTGCTTATATTAAGGAAGAAACGCGTCGTATCAATGAATTGCTGAAGGATTGGTTTGCACAAATTGGTCTTCGCTTGATTGACTTCAAATTGGAATTTGGTTTTGATAAGGATGGCAAGATCATCTTGGCAGATGAATTCTCTCCAGATAACTGCCGCCTTTGGGATGCTGAAGGACACCATATGGACAAGGATGTTTTCCGTAGAGATTTGGGTAGTTTAACGGATGTATATCAGGTTGTGTTGGAGAAGTTGCAAGACTTGAAATAATTTGGTTGAAACGGAAAACCTTCGTCTTCAAGAGCATTTTTGAATAGAAATAAAGGAACTAAAATGGATAAACGTATTTTCGTTGAGAAAAAAGCTGATTTTCGTGTGAAATCGGACTCTTTAGTAAAAGAATTGCAGCATAATCTTCAGTTGAAAACGTTGAATGATCTTCGGATTGTTCAAGTTTACGATGTCTTTGGTTTGGCAGAGGACTTGTTTGCGCGTGCGGAAAAACACATCTTCTCTGAGCAAGTGACTGATACTGTTTTGGACGAGGCTGCGGTTCAGGCTGATCTTGAGAAGTATGCTTTCTTTGCGATTGAAAGCTTGCCTGGTCAATTTGACCAACGTGCGGCATCTTCACAAGAAGCTTTGCTTTTGCTTGGTAGTTCAAATGACGTAACAGTGAATACAGCGCAATTGTACTTGGTTAACAAGGATATCGATGCGAATGAGTTGGAAGCTGTCAAAAACTACCTTTTGAACCCAGTGGATTCTCGTTTCAAAGATATCACTGTTGGTATTGCGAAACAGGATTTCTCTGAGTCTGACAAGACCATTCCAAGCTTGGATTTCTTTGAAACTTATACGGCAGAAGATTTTGCACAGTATAAGGCAGAGCAAGGATTGGCCATGGAAGTGGATGACCTTCTCTTCATCCAAGATTACTTCAAGTCTATTGGACGGGTGCCAACTGAGACTGAGTTGAAGGTGTTGGATACTTACTGGTCTGACCACTGCCGTCACACAACTTTTGAGACTGAGTTGAAGAATATCGACTTCTCAGCATCTAAATTTGAAAAACAATTACAGGCGACTTATGACAAGTATATTGCCATGCGTGATGAGTTGGGACGTACAGAAAAACCTCAAACCTTGATGGATATGGCCACTATTTTTGGTCGTTATGAGCGTGCTAATGGTCGTTTGGATGACATGGAAGTGTCTGATGAAATCAATGCCTGCTCTGTTGAAATTGAAGTGGATGTCAATGGTGTCAAAGAACCATGGCTTCTCATGTTCAAGAACGAAACGCACAACCACCCAACGGAGATCGAACCATTTGGTGGAGCAGCTACTTGTATCGGTGGTGCCATTCGTGACCCATTGTCAGGGCGTTCATACGTTTACCAAGCCATGCGTATCTCAGGTGCTGGTGATATTACAGCTCCAATTTCAGCGACTCGTGCTGGTAAACTGCCACAACAAGTGATTTCTAAAACAGCGGCTCACGGTTATTCTTCATACGGTAACCAAATTGGTCTTGCCACAACTTATGTTCGTGAATACTTCCACCCAGGTTTCGTTGCTAAGCGTATGGAGCTAGGTGCGGTTGTCGGTGCGGCTCCTAAGGAAAATGTTGTCCGTGAAAAACCTGAAGCTGGTGATGTGATTATCTTACTCGGTGGTAAGACTGGACGTGACGGTGTCGGTGGTGCGACAGGTTCTTCTAAAGTTCAAACGGTTGAATCTGTTGAAACAGCTGGTGCTGAGGTTCAAAAAGGGAATGCCATCGAAGAACGTAAGATTCAACGTCTTTTCCGTAATGGGGATGTGACTCGTCTGATCAAGAAATCAAATGACTTTGGTGCTGGTGGCGTCTGTGTAGCGATAGGTGAATTGGCAGATGGTCTTGAAATTGATCTAGACAAAGTGCCATTGAAATACCAAGGTTTGAACGGTACAGAAATTGCCATTTCTGAGTCTCAAGAACGGATGGCTGTAGTGGTTCGTCCAGATGATGTAGACGCCTTCGTTGCTGAATGTAATAAAGAAAATATTGATGCTGTTGTCGTTGCGACAGTGACTGAAAAACCAAATCTTGTTATGCACTGGAATGGTGAAACCATCGTTGATTTAGAACGTCGTTTCCTTGATACAAACGGTGTACGTGTAGTTGTGGATGCTAAGGTAGTTGACAAGGATGTCAAGCTTCCAGAAGAACGCCAAACATCTGCTGAAACCCTTGAAGCTGATACTCTTGAAGTCTTGGCTGACCTTAACCATGCCAGTCAAAAAGGGTTGCAAACCATCTTTGATAGCTCAGTTGGTCGTTCAACAGTCAATCACCCACTTGGTGGTCGCTACCAAATTACACCAACTGAAGCTTCTGTACAGAAATTGCCAGTTCAACATGGCGTGACAACAACTGCTTCTGTCATGGCGCAAGGCTTCAACCCTTATGTGGCAGAATGGTCTCCGTATCATGGAGCTGCTTATGCAGTTATCGAAGCAACTGCTCGTTTGGTTGCTGCTGGTGCAAACTGGTCTAAGGCTCGTTTCTCTTACCAAGAGTACTTCGAGCGGATGGATAAACAAGCAGAGCGTTTTGGTCAACCAGTAGCGGCTCTTCTTGGATCCATTGAAGCTCAGATTCAACTTGGTTTGCCATCTATCGGTGGGAAGGACTCTATGTCTGGTACCTTTGAAGAATTAACAGTACCACCAACCTTGGTTGCTTTTGGGGTGACAACAGCAGATAGTCGTAAAGTTCTTTCTCCAGAATTTAAAACTGCTGGTGAAAATATTTACTATATTCCAGGTCAAGCTTTAGCACAAGAAATTGACTTTGATCTTATCAAGTCTAACTTTACTCAATTTGAAGCTATCCAAGCAACTCACAAAGTCACCTCTGCATCCGCTGTCAAATACGGTGGTGTGGTTGAAGCTCTTGCCCTTGCAACATTTGGGAACCATATCGGTGCTAACGTCGAATTAGCTGACCTTGACACCAGCTTGACAGCCCAATTGGGCGGATTCGTCTTCACGTCTCCTGAAGAGATTGCAGGTATTGTCAAGATCGGACGAACAGTGGCTGACTTTACACTTGCTGTCAATGGTGTAACGCTTGATGGGCACAAACTTGACAGTGCTTTCCAAGGTAAATTGGAAGAGGTTTATCCGACGGAATTTGCACAAGCAACTGAGTTGGAAGAAGTACCTGCTGTGGCATCAGATGCTGTGATTAAAGCTAAAGAAACAGTTGAGACACCAGTGGTTTACATCCCAGTATTCCCGGGTACGAACTCTGAGTACGATTCAGCTAAGGCCTTTGAAAAAGAAGGTGCAACAGTCAACTTGGTACCATTTGTCACACTGAATGAAGAAGCAATTGTCAAGTCTGTTGACACCATGGTTGACAACATCGAAAAAGCGAATATTATCTTCTTTGCAGGTGGCTTCTCAGCAGCGGATGAACCAGATGGATCAGCTAAATTTATCGTGAACATCTTGCTCAATGAAAAAGTACGTGCAGCCATTGATCACTTCATCGAAGGTGGTGGTTTGATTATCGGTATCTGTAACGGATTCCAAGCTCTTGTCAAATCTGGTCTTCTTCCATATGGTAACTTTGAAGATGCGAGCAGCACGAGTCCAACCCTCTTCTACAATGATGCCAACCAACACGTGGCTAAGATGGTTGAAACACGGATTGCCAACACGAACTCACCATGGCTTGCAGGCGTGAAAGTTGGTGACATCCATGCCATCCCAGTATCACACGGTGAAGGGAAGTTTGTCGTGACAGCTGAAGAATTTGCAGAGCTTCGTGACAATGGTCAAATCTTTACCCAATATGTTGACATCGAGGGTAAACCAAGCATGGATTCTAAATACAATCCTAACGGTTCTGTCAATGCGATCGAAGGTATCACAAGTAAGAATGGTCAAATTATTGGGAAGATGGGTCACTCAGAACGTTTTGAAGACGGTCTCTTCCAAAATATTCCAGGAAATAAAGATCAACATCTCTTTGCGTCAGCGGTTAAATACTTTACTGGAAAATAAAAGGTATACAAAATGACATACGAAGTTAAATCTCTTAATGAAGAATGTGGTATTTTTGGGATCTGGGGACACCCAGATGCTGCAAAACTGACTTATTTCGGATTACACAGTCTTCAACACCGTGGTCAAGAAGGGGCGGGGATCCTTTCAAATGATGCGGGTCAATTAAAACGGTATCGTGATACGGGGCTTCTCTCAGAGGTGTTTCGGAATCCTGCTAACTTGGATAAGTTGACAGGGACGGGTGCGATTGGACATGTTCGCTATGCGACAGCTGGGGAAGCTTCGGTGGATAACATCCAGCCTTTCCTCTTTCGCTTTCATGATACCCAGTTTGGACTTGCTCACAACGGGAATTTGACCAATGCCAAGTCCCTCAAACGGGAGTTAGAAAATAACGGAGCGATCTTTAGCTCAACTTCTGATTCAGAAATCTTGGCCCACTTGATTCGTCGTAGCCATAACCCATCCTTCATGGGTAAGGTGAAAGAAGCCTTGAACACTGTTAAAGGTGGATTTGCTTACCTCCTCATGCTTGAGGACAAGCTCATTGCAGCCTTGGATCCAAATGGTTTCCGTCCCCTTTCTATTGGTAAGATGGCCAATGGAGCTATTGTGGTTTCATCTGAAACCTGTGCCTTTGAAGTGGTTGGAGCAGAGTGGATTCGCGATGTGAATCCAGGTGAGGTTGTTATCATCGATGATAATGGCATTACTTACGATAACTATACAACGGACACCCAATTGGCTGTTTGCTCAATGGAGTATATTTACTTTGCTCGTCCTGATTCAAATATCCAAGGGGTCAATGTCCATACAGCTCGTAAACGTATGGGTGCTCAATTGGCACGTGAATTCAAACATGAAGCAGATATTGTAGTTGGTGTGCCTAATTCATCACTTAGCGCAGCCATGGGATTTGCAGAAGAATCAGGCTTACCAAATGAAATGGGCTTGATTAAAAACCAATACACCCAACGTACTTTTATCCAACCAACACAAGAATTGCGTGAGCAAGGGGTTCGGATGAAGCTCTCTGCCGTATCCGGTGTCGTGAAAGGCAAACGTGTGGTTATGATTGACGACTCTATTGTACGTGGGACGACCTCACGTCGGATCGTTAATTTGCTAAAAGAAGCAGGAGCAACAGAGGTTCACGTAGCAATCGGTAGTCCAGCTCTGGCTTATCCATGTTTCTACGGGATTGATATTCAAACACGTAAGGAATTGATTGCAGCCAATCATACAGTTGAGGAAACACGCGAAATAATTGGTGCAGATAGCTTGACGTATTTGTCAATCGATGGCTTGATTGATTCTATTGGAATTGATACAGATGCCCCAAATGGCGGTCTTTGTGTGGCCTACTTTGATGGAAAATATCCAACACCTTTGTATGACTACGAAGAACGCTATGTGGAAAGTTTGAAAGAACATACTTCTTTCTATTAAGAGCAGTGCAAAAGAAAAGGAATAAACAAATGACAAATAAAAATGCGTATGCCCAATCGGGTGTGGACGTTGAAGCAGGTTATGAAGTTGTTGAACGGATCAAAAAACACGTTGCTCGTACGGAACGTGCGGGTGTCATGGGAGCTCTTGGTGGTTTTGGTGGCATGTTCGACCTTTCAAAAACAGGTGTCAAAGAACCCGTTTTGATCTCAGGAACAGATGGTGTTGGTACTAAGCTGATGCTAGCTATCAAGTATGACAAACACGATACGATCGGTCAAGACTGTGTTGCTATGTGTGTTAACGATATCATCGCTGCAGGTGCTGAGCCCCTTTACTTCCTAGACTATATCGCAACTGGTAAAAATGAACCAGCTAAACTAGAACAAGTCGTTGCTGGTGTGGCTGAAGGTTGTGTACAAGCCGGTGCAGCCCTTATCGGTGGTGAAACGGCTGAAATGCCCGGTATGTATGGTGAGGACGACTATGATTTGGCTGGGTTTGCTGTCGGTGTTGCAGAAAAATCTCAAATCATCGACGGTTCAAAAGTGGCAGCAGGGGATGTGATTCTGGGGCTTGCTTCAAGCGGTATCCACTCAAATGGTTACTCACTTGTTCGT
>NZ_JAJNSA010000074.1:0-12330 GCF_027497875.1 Streptococcus sp. SM3
AAGAAGATAACGATGACATTGGACTTAATCAAAATCAGACGGGATTTGCACCAAATCCCTGAAATTGGCTTGGAAGAATTTGAAACCCAAGCCTACCTCTTAGAGCGAATCGCAGAGATCACAGCGGGCAAGGACTTTGTCGAGCAACGGACTTGGCGGACCGGGATCCTGGTTTATCTCCATGGGTCTGCTCCTGAAAAAACCATTGGTTGGCGGACAGATATCGATGGCTTACCGATCGTGGAACAAACGGGCCTTGATTTTGCCTCCAAGCACGAAGGACGGATGCATGCTTGTGGTCACGATATGCACATGACGACAGCCCTTGGACTTTTGGATCAACTGGTCCAAGTACAACCCAAAAATAACCTGCTCTTTCTCTTCCAACCAGCTGAAGAAAATGAAGCTGGTGGAATGCTCATGTATAAGGACAATGCTTTTGGCGACTGGCTCCCTGATGAATTTTATGGTCTGCATGTGCGCCCTGATTTGAAGGTGGGAGACATTGCGACCAATACGGGTACCCTTTTTGCGGGGACCTGTGAAGTCAAGATTACCTTTACAGGTAAGGGAGGGCATGCTGCCTTTCCACATGAGGCCAATGATGCACTTGTAGCAGCCTCTTACTTCATTACCCAAGTCCAATCGGTCGTGAGTCGAAATGTCGATCCGATTGAAGGTGCTGTGGTGACCTTTGGTTCCATGCATGCAGGGACAACCAATAATGTGATCGCTGAGACAGCCTTCCTTCATGGGACCATTCGGACCTTGACCATGGAGATGAATCTTTTGACTCAAAAACGGGTCAAAGCCATTGCAGAAGGAGTTGCAGCAGCCTTTGATGTGAAATTGGACCTGGAACTCAAGCAAGGAGGCTACCTGCCTGTGGAAAACCAACCAGAATTGGCCAAAGAACTCATGGACTTTTTCACAGCTGAGGAAGACGTGAACCTGATTGATATTCTGCCTGCGATGACAGGAGAAGACTTCGGCTTTCTCTTGAGCAAGGTCCCCGGTGTCATGTTCTGGTTGGGGATTGATACCCCTTATGCCTTGCACCATCCAAAGATGAGCCCCAATGAGGCCGCCCTTCCCTTTGCTGTGGAAAACATTGGTAAATTTTTGAAAATGAAGGCTAACCAATAAAGGATTGATTCAACTCCGTCTGGAGTTGGATTTTTTCTTTGTTGTATAAAAACTGTTCGGATCTTTCCTAAAAAATGATACAATAAAAGCTAGACAAAAGGAGTAGGCATGAAGAAAACACTACGAAAAGAAACCATTGCAGCCATGAAACAGTTGCCAGAATCCGTGAAAACTCAAGCAGATGAAGGGCTGACTCAGCGCCTCTTGGAGCTACCAGCTTTTCAGGAGGCAAAGACCCTTGCGACCTATCTGTCTTTTGACCATGAAGTTTCCACAGCTGGCTTGATCCAAGCAGCTCTTCAACTTGGAAAACGCGTCTGTGTTCCCCGTACCTATCCACAAGGGCGAATGGAATTTGTGGAATACGATCCTAATATTTTGGAAAAGACACGCTTTGGTTTGCTGGAGCCCAATGAAAAAGGAAAGCTTGTGGATAAGTCAGAGATTGATCTGATCCATGTACCAGGCGTGGTCTTCCAGTCAAAAGGCTACCGAATTGGCTATGGTGGTGGCTATTATGATCGTTATTTGGAAGATTTTACTGGAAAAACGGTTAGTACGATTTATTCCATTCAGCAGAAGGATTTTCAGCCAGATACTTTTGATCAGGCAGTTCAGGAGGTGCTAGTCTATGAAGTTACTCTTTGATCGTCGTTATCCTGTGACCAGCATCTTATTGCTCGTCACAACGGCAGTCTTTCTTTCCATGTTTATCCGATTTGGAGGGGACTACCAAACAGGTGCTGCTGTTTACTATAGCGGTGGTATTATTGGAGAGGTTGTGAAAGTCGATCCTAGCCAGTTATGGCGAATCGTGACAGCTACATTTGTTCATATTGGCCTAGAACATTTTGTGCTCAATATGATCACCCTCTATTACTTGGGACGTTTGGCAGAAGATCTCTTTGGTTCCAAGGCTTTCTTGGTTCTTTATCTCTTATCGGGCATGATGGGCAATGTCTTTGTTGCTATTTTTACGCCAGATGTGATTGCGGCAGGAGCTTCTACAGCCCTCTTTGGACTGTTTGGGACCATTGGTGCTCTGCGCTTTATTGTCCAAAGTCCCTATATTCGCCACTTGAGTCAGTCCTATACCAGCTTGATTGTGGTCAATTTGATCTTTAGTTTCATGCCAGGAATCAGTATGGCGGGGCACATCGGTGGCTTAGTAGCTGGGGTCATGTTGGCTTATGTCTTTCCAGTAAGAGGGGAAGCTCTCTTTATGAACCGAACCTATCAGATGAGTGCTGCCCTATCTTATCTCTTGCTTTTGCTTTATTTCTTAGGTAAAATCTTGACTCTATTTTAAGAAGAGGCTAGGACAAAAGTCCTAGCCTCTTAATTGTTTTTGGATTGTCGAGCAAGACGCAGTGGTTGAGTGGGCTCTACTACGCTGATTTCATCAGCTTTTACAGCCCTACTCAACTGTGCGGAGGTGGGACGACGAAATCGAATTCTAACGAATTACCGATTTCTGTCCCACTCTCTTTTTTTCCTAAAAAATGTAGTGCAATCGTAAACTAACAGAAAATTGTTTGAAATCTCAATAAATATATATAATTTACATAGAAATGAGTTGATAGAAAGATAATTTAGGAAAAAATAGAATAAAAACAAGTCTGGTAAGCGTTTGCAAAAATAACTAAAAAGAGGTAGACTAGGAGTATAAAAAATCAGGAATAGTGCCTTTTTTAAAAGGGACATTCGAAAAGGAGATTTGCCATGAAGAAATGGTTGTTTAAACTTTCATTGGTAGCAATGACATTTTTGCTCCTACCAGTTCAAGCCGTTCAAGCCTGTTGTGGCTTTATCATTGGTCGGCAATTGACCAAGGATGGGACCACTCTCTTTGGTCGGACAGAAGACTACCCTTACTATCCAAATGGTGGCAAGCACAACAAGAATTATGTGGTTGTTGATGCAAAGAATTATAAGGAAGGGGATCAACTGGAAGACGAATCCAATGGTTTTACCTATCCACATGCTGCTAGTGAAATGAAATACACAGCGACTTATGACTCTGCTCGTGGAGATGGTAGTAACGGTGCTTTTGGTGAACACGGATTTAACGAAGCCGGTGTTTCTATGACCTCAACTGTTACAGCAATTCCAAACAAAAAAGTCTTGAAGACTGACCCGTTGACAGAAAACGGAATTCCAGAAGCTGCTATGTTGGACGTAGTGTTACCACGCGTTAAGTCTGCTCGCGAAGGAATCGAATTACTTGCGAAAGTCATTGAAGAAAAAGGTTCAGCTGAGGGGAATACAGTTGTTATTGCGGACCAGAAAGAAACTTGGTACATGGAAATTCTTTCTGGTCACCAATATGTAGCAGTAAAAGTCCCAGAAGACAAATATGCAGTCTTTGCAAATACCTACTACCTTGGTCATGTGGATTTGAATGACAAGGAAAATGTGATCGCTTCGAAAGATGTCGAAAAAGTAGCCAAAGAATCTGGTAACTACAAGACAGACAAAGATGGTAACTTCCATATCGCTAAATCTTATGGACCAGAAAAATATGCTGAAGGAGACCGTTCACGTACTTACGCAGGAATCACTCTTTTGGATCCAAAATCAAAAGTGACTTATGAAGATGATGAATACGAACTCTTCCGCTCACCAACAGATCCAAACAAGAAATTTACTTTGGAAGATGCCTTTGCTCTCCAACGCAACCGTTTTGAACATTTGAATGGTCGGTTTGTTCCAGACGATCAAATTGGTGTCAAGAAACAAGGGGATAATGGTAGCAATGATGCTGTTCGTAAAGACCAATACAAGTATGCTTTAGGAAACGAAAATGTCATCGATGCCCATGTCTACCAAATCAATCCAAACCTTCCAAAATCATTTGGTGGTACGTTATGGCTTGGTATGGGACCATCTCGGAACACTCCTTATGTTCCATTCTATGGTAATCTAAAAGATACTTACGAAGCCTTCAAACCTCAAACAGCAACTTATGATCCAAATTCATGGTATTGGACAGTATGGCATATTGACCAGATGGCCATCAATAATCAAGACCTCTTTGGAAAATCGATTCAAAATCACTGGAAAGCTCTCGAAGAACAATTGATCATTGAACAGAAGGTTAGTGATAGCAAATATGCAGCTTTGAAAGCTGATGAAGCTGCAGCAAAAGCAGTTGAAGATAAAGTGACTGAGGATGCTTTAGCTCGGTCTGAACGTCTCTTCAAACAATTCAAGCAATATGAGTCTGAATTATCTGCAACTCTTAAAGAAGCAGGTCGTACAGATGATCCATACCGTGCATCTTTGCCAGATGACTATAAGGATCCAACAGAATCAAGTACCGAGCCAAGCAAGGCAGAAACGAAGCCAAGCACAGAATCAAGTACCGAGCCAAGCAAGGAAGAAACGAAGCCAAGCACAGAATCAAGTACCGAGCCAAGCAAGGAAGAAACGAAACCAAGTACCGAAGCAAGTACAGAACCAAGCAAGGAAGAAACGAAGTCAAGCACCGAATCAAGTACAGAACCAAGCAAAGAAGAAACGAAACCAAGCACTGAGTCAAGTACAGAACCAAGCAAGGAAGAAACGAAACCAAGCACTGAGTCAAGTACAGAACCAAGCAAGGAAGAAACAAAACCAAGCACCGAAGCAAGTACAGAACCAAGCAAGGAAGAAACGAAACCAAGCACCGAAGCAAGTACAGAGCCAAGCAAGGAAGAAACGAAACCAAGCACTGAGTCAAGTACAGAACCAAGCAAGGAAGAAACGAAACCAAGCACTGAAACAAGTACAGAGCCAAGCAAGGAAGAAACAACACCAAGTAGTACAACTACTGTTGTTCCTACAAATAGCAACAGTGTTAGTACCGTTGGTCGCCCAGTTTTACCAACAAATTCATATATTTTAGTAGACCAGGCAACAGGTATCGTCTTGCAAAACCCTGATTTTGCTCAAGGTGGCTATAGTCTTCTTGTTGAAGTTTTGAAAGATGTCAAAGAACTAGCTGGTAAAGAGTACAAGGCATATAATATTCAATTATCGAACCAAAATAATCCTGTACATCAAATTAGTCCAACTGTTGTGACCATTCCAGTAAATAGCCAAAAAGAAGTAGAAGCAGTTTATGGTATCGGTGAAAATGGTCAATTGGAATCCTTCCAATTCCAACTAAATGAAGATAAGTCAGCCGTAACATTTACAACCTCTCATTTCTCAACTTATGGTGTAGTTTATAAATCTGTAGCAAAAATTGAAGAGAAGAAAGGTGAGAAAAAATTACCATCAACCGGTCAAAGTATTTCCATTGCGACAATGGTAGGCGGAGTTCTTTTGATAGTTTTTGGATTTGGCTACTACATCGAAAAACGTAGAACTCATTAAACGATACAGTTTATAATATATAACAAAAAAGGAAGTGAGAATGAAATCTCTCTTCCTTCTTTTTTAGTCTGCAGTTTGTTCAGATTCTTCTAATTGTTTTCCAAGATCAATGATATACTGTTTGAGATCCTCTTTAACCTGTGGATGCTTCAAAGCATAATCAATCGATGTTTTCATGAAGCCGAATTTGTCACCTACATCGTAGCGCTGGCCTTTAAATTCACGGGCAAAGACTCGTTGGGTCTTGTTGAGGGTGTCGATCGCATCCGTCAATTGAATTTCATTGCCAGCACCTGGTTCTTGATTTGCAAGAATGTCAAAGATCTCTGGAGTCAAAAGATAGCGGCCAATGATGGCGAGATCACTTGGTGCATCTTCTGGAGCTGGTTTTTCGACAAAAGTTTCAACGCTATAAAGACCATTGATGCCCTCACCTTGAGGTGCGATCACACCGTAAGAAGAAACCTCTTCGTGAGGGACTTCCATCACAGCGATAGTGGATGCATGGGTTTCATCGTAGTCGTTCATCAATTGTTTGGTCAATGGCAAGGCATCATCATTGGTGATGTCCATCAGGTCATCTCCCAACATGACAACAAAAGGCTCATTCCCAACAAAAGCTTTCGCCTGAAGAACAGCGTCTCCTAAACCTCGAGGGTGACTTTGGCGGATGAAATGAAGATTGATCGCTGTTGTATCATTGACCAACTTGAGTAAGTCAGTCTTACCTTTTTGCTCGAGGTTGTATTCCAATTCAAAGTTAGAATCGAAATGGTCTTCGATCGAACGTTTGGCCTTCCCTGTTACGACAAGAATTTCCTCAATTCCAGATTTCAGAGCCTCTTCTACGATGAATTGGATCGTAGGTTTGTCAACGATTGGCAACATTTCCTTTGCCAAAGCTTTGGTAGCTGGGAGGAAGCGTGTCCCCAAACCAGCCGCAGGAATGACTGCTTTTCTAACTTTAGTCATATAGTTTCCTTTCTAAAAGGTAGGATTGATGTTAGAGTGGTTGACTTATTTCCACTCGTTTTCTTCTTTAAATTCATTGCTCATCATGTGGTGGATGGCTTCACGGATATCTTTTCCTTCGTAGATGACTTGGTAAATGGCCTGTGTAATCGGCATGTAGACATCCAATTCTTGCGCCAGTTCATGGGCTACTTTGGTCGTAGAGATCCCTTCAATGATCATGCCCATGTTGGCTTCGATGTCTTCCAATTTTTCGCCACGTCCGAGAGCATCCCCAGCTCGCCAGTTGCGAGAGTGAACAGAAGTACCGGTAACGATCAAGTCACCAACCCCAGACAAACCGCTATAGGTCAAGGGGCTAGCTCCTAGCTTAACGCCAAGGCGCGTGATTTCAGCGAGACCGCGCGTGATGATAGCTGCTTTGGCATTGTCACCATAACCAAGACCGTGCAGGGCCCCAGCTCCGACAGCGATGATATTCTTCAAGGCTCCAGCAGTTTCCACCCCGATGACATCGGTATTGGTATACAGGCGGAAGTAGTGATTGCTAAAGAGTTCTTGAACATAACGTGCAGCTTCTAAATCTATTGAGGCAGCTGTAATGAGGGTGATGTCCCGTACGATAGTTTCCTCTGCATGACTTGGTCCAGAAACGACCACCACCTCGCTGCGAAGAGAAGCAGGAATTTCTTCTTCAAGGATTTGAGAAATTCGATCGTGTGTACCAGGTTCTAGTCCCTTGGAAGCATGCATGACTGTTACAGGGTGATCCAGTGTTTCAGCAACTTGTTTCGCCACCAAACGGGTCACCTTTGTAGGAACGACAAAGAGGATAGCGTCCACACCGTCCAAAGCTGCTTTCAAATCAGTCGTAGCAGTGATGTCTTCGCTAATAACGATATCTTTGAAATAGCGTTGATTGGTATGAGCGGTATTGATTTCATCGATTTGTTCTTGGATATTTCCCCAGAGACGGACTTCATGGCCGTTATCATTGAGGACTTGTGAAAGGGCTGTTCCCCATGAACCAGGACCCAATACTGCAACGGTTTGTTTTTCCATTGTATCTTCCATTTCTATGTCTATTTTTCAACAAGGCTAGGAATCTAGCGCTTGCGCCTTCGAAACAGCCTAATGTGTGCCTTGAAGGACGATTCTATTTTCCTCTCTATTTTAACATAATATAGGTAAAAAAACTTGTATGATCATCAATTGTTTTGTGAGGAAGGTGAGGGTGATAAATAAAATCTATCACGGTTTTAAAAAATACATATTAGACACTATCACTAATGGGTGGTAAGATAAGTAGTAGTTAAAATGAAGGAGGAATGAATATGTGCAGAACAATTGTTGGAGTATCCGCTAATCTCTGTCCGGTTGACCCGGAAGGGAAAAACCTTCATTCCTCCGTGTCTAGTCAATTTGCGGAAGGAATCCGTCAAGCAGGTGGGCTTCCAATGGTCATCCCGATGGGAGATCTTTCCTTGGTTAAGGACTATGTTGAAACGATTGACAAATTGATCTTAAGTGGAGGCCAAAATGTCGATCCTAGTCTCTATGGTGAAGAAAAAACCATCGAGAGCGATGATTACAATATCGAACGGGATCAATTTGAGCTTGCCCTACTGAAGGAAGCAGTACGCCAAAACAAACCGGTTCTAGGAATTTGCCGTGGGGTTCAGTTGATCAATGTGGCTTTTGGAGGAACACTCAACCAAGAGATCGAAGGGCATTGGCAAGGACTTCCATTTGGGACTTCCCATTCCATCCAGACTAAAAAAGGCAGTGTGGTAGAGCAGCTTTTTGGGCAGGCCAGTCGGATTAATTCTGTGCACCGTCAAAGTATCAAGGATCTCGCGCCAAATTTCCGTGCGACCGCCTTTGATCCGCGCGATCACACCATCGAAGCCATTGAAGCAGTAGACGGCCATCGGATTATGGGCTTGCAGTGGCATCCAGAATACTTGGTCAATGAAGAAAAAGGGAATTTAGAACTCTTCCGTTATTTATTACAGGAATTATAAGAAAAAGAGAGGTTGGACTGGTACCAACCTCTCTTTTGGTATGGTTATTACTATCTAGAAATAGTAAGGGTTTTGTGCTAGAATAGGAACTACAATTGGGAGGTATTGATAGAAATGAAACTTGCTAAGACACTGAACCGTAACTATTTATGGTTGCTTCTAGGTTCTTATTTTGTGGCCATGATGGTCAATCTATTAAGTTTTTCAACAAAGGAATTATTTCTAGAACTTGGTAAAGTGGGATGGACCCATACGGTCCTTGCTTTGTTCGTTAGTTATCCTATTCTTTGGTTTTTGACGGAGAGCAAGAAGTATATCTGCATACAAAAATTGAATCTCTGGTTCGCGGCAGGTATCCTATTTATTTCTATTTTGAAAAGTCCGAGTCTCTTTATGTCATTGGGCCTAGTGTTGCTCTCACTGGTCTTGTTTCTATATTTTTATTTAAGAAAAGAAACAATCGCTTATATCTTCTTAGCGGTAAATATCTTGTCTTTTCCGAAATTGTTGCTACAAACCAGTGCCAATCTTCAAGATAAGGAACTGGGAATCTTTACGTTTACGATTTCTGAATCGAAGTTGCCTACTTTGATTTGGCCAGTATTAGTAGCCGTTATCGTTGCCGTCCTGATCGGTTTCGTTCTCTATAAGGTTTCTTTGGCTAAAGTCAATGAAACCTGGGTTCGCAGACTCACCGTGGTGACAATAATCAGTGGTATTTTCTACGTGATCTATCTATCGGTTGTGGCCTATTATAAGATTAAAGCCAATGCGGTGTCTTCCTTTGATATTGGAATTTTTTCGCAGATGTTTGAGAGAATGAGACATGATTTTTCACAAGTCACCACCCTTGAAAGAGATAGGGCCTTATCGCATTTCGGAGTCCATATTTCTCCAATTTATTATTTGATCTTGCCCTTCTATATGCTATTTCCTTATGTGGAAACGTTAGATATCGCTCAAACAGTGATTGTATTTTCTGCAGTTATCCCGCTTTGTTTGATTCTAAAGAAAATACAATTGCCAAAAGTCATGACGCCGCTCGTGCTTGCCCTCTTTTTTGTGACTCCGGTCATGACAACGAGTGGTGGATTCCATTTGCATGAAAATTGTTTTTTGCCACCATTACTACTCTGGTTGTTCTACAGCCTGATTTCTCAGTGGCGTGGAAGAACTATCTTGTTCACCTTGTTGCTCCTTTTTGTGAAAGAGGATGCCTTTGTCTACGTGCTGTCCTTAGGACTTTATTTTGCTTTTCAACATCGTTTTATCTTCGAGGCCAAGTTTAAAAAGTGGTTGTATCTCAGCCTGTTCGCCTTACCGATACTTTATTTTGCATTTGCCATGTTCCTCTTAGCAAGATATGGCGAAGGAGCCATGGTTTCCCGATACAATAATCTATTATTGAGTGGCGAAAACGGTCTCCTGATGGTTGTGAAAAATGTAGTCCTAAATCCGCTTTATGTTTTGGGAAGTCTATTTACAGCGAAACGACTTGGCTACCTCTTTTTGGTCCTATTTCCTTTTAGCTTTTTACCACTGATTCAGCGACGTTGGTCTACCTATTTTCTGATGTTGCCCCTTTTTCTCATTAATTTATTGATGGATTGGCCTTACCAATATGATATTGGTTTTCAGTATAGCTATGGTTCGGTCACGCTTCTGTTTTTGATGGCTTTATTGTCTATCGATCAATTAAGCAAGAACCAGTTGGCATCAGATAATATTTTGGTGGCTCTACTAGCTTCTTCCATCATTTTTTCAAGCGCCATTCTATATAGTTTTACGCATAACTGGAATTTTGAAATCCAATACTATCAAACACGTAAAGACTATTTTGATGGGCTCGAAAAGACCCTGCAGGCTATCCCTAAAGATAAAGCGGTCTTAGCAGCAGGTGGCTATACGCCGAGTCTTCGAAGCCATGAAAAATTGTATGATATTTTCTACCATAATGACAAAAAGCTTGATTCTAAGATTGACATAGTGGTAGTTCCAAGGGAAATGCAAGAGGAAAAAAATGGCTATTCTGAAACAGCCACTCTAAATCTCTATAAAGAATCAGGGTATAAAGAAAGCAACTTATCTACAAAAGATGTGTTGATTTTGGAAAAATAACTGTTTGAAGGAGGAAGAGTTACTTAGAAAAAATTCACAAGCCAAATAGCCCTTAAATCTACAAAAAATGGATTTTTTGTTCAATAATCTTGACTTTCTCACTATGTTTTGCTATATTATATGCGTTGATTTATAAAAAATCAGCCTAGAAAGGGAGAAAAAATGAAAAAGTTAGCAGTTTTTTTGTCAATAGTTTGTTCGCTATTGATTGTGTCATTGACACTTTTTTCTAAAACTGTACAGGCGGAAACGTCTAAAAAAGTCGATGTCATCACGGAGATCAAGATCCAAAATAGCAAAGGTGAAGAATTAGCAACCGGTCTTGGTCAATGGGACACTTTCCGTCTTAATGCAAAGTTTGCTTTGGAAGGAAAAGACGTTAAAGCGGGAGATACGACGGAAGTAGTTATTGCTTCTCCAATTGACATCAAATCTCAAGATTTTGAGATTAGAGATCCTAATATTACAGATCCAAAGGAAAACAACTTGATTGCCAAGGCGAAAGTTGATGCAAAAACTGGTAAGATTGTCTTGACATTTACTGAATTTGTTCAAAAGAAAAATGACGTTTCAGGTTCATTCTTCTTCTACGCTGGTGTTAACAAAGATAAATTCCCTAACGATGGTGAAGCGCCAGTTAAGGTTTCTGTTAACGATAAAGTGAAATTCACTGGTAAGGTAACAAGTAAAGTTGGTGACGTTGGTAATAGTTTCCCAATCTTTAAATCTGGGTGGACTGTTAACAACAACAAAGAACTTGGATACAGAATCAATATCAACAGAACAAATCAAGTAATCAACAATGCAGTGGTTTCTGATACGCTCCAATCAAAAGGAGTTACTTATCGTAAAGGAAGCTTCAAGATCCTCAAAGGTACTTGGGAATATGCTGGTGGTAAATGGACTCTTAAAAACCCACAAGACGTTACGGCTGACTATACTGTAAATGCAACTGATACGTCATTCTCTATCAACTTTGGTAACCTTGGGAAGGACGACCACTTTGTAGTAGAATACCAAGCTGATATAAACTATACTGCTGTTGATGGAGAAAGAATTAAAAACCTTGCAACTATCAGAGGTGATGGTTTAAATCCCGAAGATAAACGTAATAATGCAGAAAATGGTGTCAACATCCAAATCGCTGGTGGTACAGGTATCGGTTATGAATTCAGTATTAAAGTAACAAAAGTAGACGAGAAGAATGGTCCACTTAAAGGTGCGAAATTCCAAGTTATCCGTGCAACTAACCAAGATATCATCGGTGAGTTTGATACAGATGCTAATGGTGAGTTCACTGTTAAGAACATCTTGCGTGACAAATACATCATCAAAGAAATCAAAGCTCCAGAAGGTTATGACTTGGCAGCTGATACTGTAGTTGAAGCTGGTGAATTCACAACACCAAAAGCTCCAGTTGCTAAAACTATTGTAGACCAAAAGACTACAACAACTACAACAACAACTACTACAACAACTACAACTACAACGACTACTTCAACAACAACAACAGAAGAGCCAACAACGACTACTTCAACAACAACAACAGAAGAGCCAACAACGACTACTTCAACAACAACAGAAGAGCCAACAACAACTACTTCAACAACAACAGAAGAGCCAACAACAACTACTTCAACAACAACAGAAGAGCCAACAACAACAACTTCAACAACAACAGAAGAGCCAACAACAACTACTTCAACAACAA
>NZ_JAJNSA010000075.1:0-12298 GCF_027497875.1 Streptococcus sp. SM3
TACTATGTGAATTGGAAGAAAGTTGACCGTGAGACAAAGAAGTATGAACTAGATTTGAATACTTTGAACTACTTAATTGGTAAAGATGATATTTATTCAGAAGCTCTACGTTTATTCACTAAACAACCTAATTTGTTAAAAGCAATTCCTAGCTTGATTGCAAGTCGTGATAATGTTTTAGATATTCTGACAATAGATAATGACGATAATATGTCTTTTGAGCAATTGGATTTCAAAACGATAGACACTAGCAGAATAGATGATTACATCAAATTTATTGAGAAATCTGGTTTATTAAAGTTTTTACAACAACATGCTAATCGTTCATTAGTTGATTATGTTTATGGAGTGGAGACTGGATTAGATAGTAATGCACGAAAAAACCGAAGTGGAACAACTATGGAGGGGATTTTAGAGAGACATGTAGCAAAAATTTCTCAGGAACAAAGATTAGAATGGAAAGCTCAAGCTACAGCTCAATATATTAAAGATAAGTGGGGGATTAAAGTACCTGTTGATAAGTCTGAGAGAAGATTTGATGTTGCAGTTTATTCTAAAGAAAAACATAAAGTTTGGCTGCTTGAAACAAATTACTATGGTGGAGGCGGTAGTAAATTAAAATCCGTAGCAGGAGAATTTACAGAACTTAGTCAATTTGTTGTAACATCAGATGATGATGTTGAATTTGTATGGGTTACTGATGGGCAAGGATGGTTAACCGCGCATTTACCGTTGGCAGAAGCATTTAGTCATATTACTAATGTATTTAACTTAGAGATGTTGAGAGAAGGATTTTTAGCTGAATTATTCTTACAATGATTGTTCATTAGCTATATACAAAAAAAAGAGGCTCATACCTCTTTTTCTTATTTCTTTTTATGATTTAATACTGCATTGAGGACAATAGCGAGGAGGCTGGCTACGACGATTCCGTTTGAGAAGAACATTTGGAAGGCTGTCGGCATGCTGACAAAGAGATTGCTGTTATTTAGACCGACACCTGCAGCGATTGATACAGCTGCGATAAGGAAGTTGTGTTCATTGTTAGCAAAGTCAACACGGGCGAGGATTTGCATCCCTTGGATTGATACAAAACCAAACATCACCAGCATGGCACCACCGAGGACAGGGCTCGGAATGATTTGAGCAAGGGCACCAAACTTAGGAAGGAGTCCAAGGAGAACCAGGAAACCAGCTGCGTAGTAGATTGGCAGGCGAGTCTTGATACCTGACAATTTAACCAAACCAACGTTTTGTGAAAATCCTGTGTAAGGGAAGGTGTTAAAGATTCCTCCGAGAAGTACGGCCAAACCTTCTGCGCGGTAACCGTTGCGCAGGCGCGTGCTGTCGATTGGATCTTTCGTGATATCAGACAAGGCTAGGTAAACACCAGTCGATTCAACCATAGACACCGTTGCGATGATACACATCATGACAATCGATGAGATTTCAAAGGTTGGCATCCCAAAGTAGAGTGGAGTTGGGACATGGACAAGTGGTGCTGCCGCAACAGGAGAGAAGTCCACCAAACCCATGCTAGCAGCAATGGCTGTTCCAACAACTAGACCAATCAAAATAGAGATAGACTTGATAAATCCTTTGGTAAAGATGTTAATCAAGAGGATAATCAGAACAGTGATAGCTGCAAGCAAGAGACTTTGACCAGTTGGCTCTGGAACGTTATTTCCCATATTTCCAATAGCGACAGGAATCAAGGTTAAACCAATCGTAGTAATAACAGATCCTGTTACGATAGATGGGAAGAGATTGGCTACTTTTGAGAAAATGCCTGAAACAAGAACCACGTAAATCCCTGATGCGATAAGGGCACCAAACATAGCGCCACTACCATGGCTTTGCCCAATCATAATCAAGGGAGCGACCGACTGAAAGGCAACTCCAAGAACGACTGGGAGTCCAATCCCAAAGTATTTGTTGAGTTGGAGTTGGAGGAAGGTTGCCACCCCACACATGAAGATATCTGTAGAAATCAGGTAGGTCAACTGCTCAGCTGAATAGCCAAGGGCTGTCGCAATCATGATGGGAACCAGGATAGATCCTGAGTACATGGCTAGTAAGTGCTGCAAGCCAAGAACGGCTGCTTGCGAGTGTTTTTCTTGAGTTTGCATTAGAGATCTGCCTCCTTAAATATGACTTGACCATTTTCAAAACGATCCAAACGAGCGAGTGATAGAACAGGATAGCCTGCTTTTTCAAGCAAATTACGGCCATCTTGGAAAGATTTTTCAATCACAATACCGATAGCTTCGACTGTTGCTCCAGCCTGTTCGATGATTTGAATCAAGCCTTTAGCAGCTTGGCCATTAGCAAGGAAATCGTCGATAATCAAGACCTTGTCCTCTGGTGAGAGGAATTTTCCAGCGATAGAAACGGTGCTGGTTACCTGCTTGGTAAAGGAGTAGACTTCTGCAGTTAAGATACCTTCGTTCATAGTGATGTTTTTTGCTTTTTTAGCGAAAATCATGGGAACGTTTAAGGATTCCGCTGTAAAAACGGCTGGGGCAATACCCGACGCTTCAATGGTCACGACTTTGGTAATGCCAGCAGAAGCAAATTTTTCCGCAAAGACCTTACCGATCTCTCTCATCAAGCTAAAGTCAACTTGGTGGGTTAAAAAGGAATCTACCTTGAGGATGTTATCACCCAAGATATGCCCATCCTTGAGGATGCGCTCTTCTAATAATTTCATAAGACCTCCTAAAGTCTAAAAGCCAGTTTACTTGTTGGTTAAATGTTTCTATGGTGATCCAGTTTGCTAGTACTATATATTTGATAAAACTAGTACGAGCGAAGCGAGTCTTATCAAATATTTCCCGTTGTAGTGGTATCATAGACAATAAGTTTGTTATTGTCTATGACGGAATTTTTGAGACTTTTGGCTCAAAAATTAGGGATGAAATTCCGAAGGAAGTTGCTCCCGTCCGCACTAATTAAGGGAAATATTAAAAATATTCAAAAAGGACCTACTTAATTTCTAAGTAGGTCCCCAAAATAGGCATGGCAAAAACGACCATACCTCACTGTTGACATACTTATTGTTAGGTGTTCCGGCACCTTGTAGAAACGTCGTGCCAATTCACGACATAAACAAGTAAAATGATATTTAATTTTAAATAGGCTTGAGCCAATGTTATTATTTTACACTAAATAACTTTAGAAATCAAATATTTTGTTAGTGTTTTTATTTAAAAAAACGAACAAATATAATAAAAATGGGCAAAAAATAACTTATTGGCTAACATTTAGAGATTTTTCATCGTAAAAGGCATATTATCAAGATTTTTCAAGACCTGACAATATGCCTTTTTCTAACTTTAAAGACTTTTTCCCAATCTTTATTATTCTATTCACTAAATCTTAAAAAATAACCATCTGGATCCAAGACTGCAAACTCGTGAGGATAGATATAGTGATCCCCAACACGAAATTCTCTTTTTGTCAGTTGACGATGGATGGGATAGTTAGCTGACAGCAGATTTTGGTAGAGCTGGGGGACATCCTTGATGCCAAAGGAAATATTGACACCGCGCCCGAAAGGATAGGTCAGTTGGGCTAATTCTTCTGCGCTGACTTCTTCTAGCATAAGTTGGCAGTCTTCAAGCGAGAGGAAGAGAAATTTCTCCTCTGGACGCTCGTATTCGACAGAGAATCCTAGCAGGTCGCAGTAGAAGTGGCGTGATTTTTCGATGTCAGATACTACAAATTCAGGAATGACAGCTTGATAGTCCATTCGTTTTCTCCTTAGAGTTCAATCTCCATGACAATGGGTGTGTGGTCTTGGCGAGCTCCTGAGTCGATCATATCAGATTTAGTGACCTTGTCAGCGATACGGTTACTTGTCAGCCAGTAGTCGATTCTCCAGCCAGTATTGTTGATTTTAGAAGTCTTGCTGCGTTGTGCCCACCAAGTGTAGCGTTCTGGAACATCGCCGTGAATGTGGCGGAAGGTATCCGTAAATCCAGTTGCCAAAAGGTTGGTAAATCCAGCACGTTCCTCGTCGGTAAATCCTGGTGAACGGCGGTTGCTAGCAGGATTTGCAAGGTCGATCTCATTGTGGGCCACGTTGTAGTCACCGGTTGCAAGGACTGGTTTTTCTTTGTCTAGTTCAGCCAAGTATTCAGCATATTTGACATCCCAGACTTGACGTTCTTCCAAGCGTTTGAGACCGTCGCCAGCGTTTGGAGTGTAAACTTGGGTTACGAAAAATTCATTAAATTCTAGAGTGATGATACGGCCTTCCAAGTCCATGGTAGAAGGGGCACCGATTTCTGGGAAAGTGACAGTGGGTGTGAGTTCTTTCTTATAAAGGAACATGGTTCCGGCATAGCCTTTACGGGCAGGTTCTTGAGAAGAGCGCCACGTGTTTGCGTAGCCTGGGAAGAGTTCTTCTAAAATTTCCAAGTGTTTATTTGTAGGCCCTTTTGCAGAAAGCTTGGTTTCTTGGATAGCGATGATATCAGCATTTTCAGCGACCAAGGTTTGTAGTACTTCTTGGGACAATTTGGCACGAGTTGAGTCACTAGTTAGGGCAGCATTGAGGGAATCAATATTCCATGAGATGAGTTTCATAAAGTTACCTTTTTCATTCAGATTATAGATTTTATTATACCAAAAAAAGGTCCATTTCCCCAACGTATGGCTTGAAAAATCACTCTCTTTCGTTTATAATTAAGAATGATTTTATGAAAGGGAGTGAAAATAAATGAAATTTTACTCATATGACTATGTACTTAGCCAAATCAGTCAGCAAAATGGCATCATGATTGGCTTTGGAATTGTTCTCCTAGCTATCACAGGATTTTTTGCTTTTAAAGCCTATCGAGATAAAAAGGGGACTAAGTTTCGGGAATTGGTCATGATTTTGGCCTTGACCTTGGTGGCCATGCTTTTGGTGACAATCTCAAAATACCAGACCAATCAAGCCTCTAACAACCAATTTCAAACCTCCCTTCATTTCATAGAGGTTGTTTCCAAAGACTTGGGAGTGGATAAATCAGAAGTTTATGTCAATACTTCTGCAGCCACTGATGGAGCGCTTGTCAAGGTAGGTCCAAATTTCTACCGCGCCATGAACGGGAGCCAACCAGACAAGTATCTTTTAGAGAAATTAGAATTGAATCAAACAGACGCTATTGAATTGGTGGAGGTAAACAAATGACACTCAATTATATGGAAATTTTAATCAAACTGGCCTTGGGGCTCTTCTCGCTTGTTTTTGTTATCAATGTGACAGGAAAGGGGAACCTAGCACCTAACTCTGCGACAGACCAAATTCAGAACTATGTTCTCGGTGGTATCATCGGTGGGGTGATTTACAATAGTTCTATCAGCATTCTGCAGTACGCAGTGATTTTGATGATGTGGACGATTTTGGTCTTGACCCTCAAGTGGCTCAATAACAATGTTCGTTTTGTCAAACGCCTGATTGATGGAAAACCAACTCTCCTTATCAAAAATGGGCAGATTGACCCAGAAGCCTGTCGTTCAGTTGGTTTGTCTGCAGCAGAAGTTGCTCTCAAACTTCGTAGCCAAGGGATTTTCCAGATGAAACAGGTCAAACGCGCTGTGCAGGAGCAAAATGGCCAACTCATCGTGGTCCAAATAGGAGATGAAAATCCTAAGTATCCAGTTGTGACTGACGGTGTGATCCAAGTCGATGTCTTGGAAACGATTGGCCGTAGCGAAGAGTGGCTGCTTGATAATCTCAGCAAACAAGGACATGACAATGTAGCCAATATCTTTATCGCTGAGTATGACAAGGGTGCCGTCACAGTTGTAACCTATGAATAAGAAAAACCTGGGGTCTTGGCCTCAGGTTTCTATTTGCAATCAGAAAGGGATGTTATGTCCATTATTCAAAAACTTTGGTGGTTTTTCAAGTTAGAAAAACGCCGTTATTTAGTCGGGATTGTGGCTCTGGTCTTGGTTTCCGTCCTCAACCTCATTCCCCCAATGGTTATGGGGAGGGTCATTGATGCCATCACATCGGGGCAATTAACCCAGCAGGACCTCCTTCTTGCCCTATTTTACTTGCTTCTTGCAGCCTTTGGGATGTACTATCTGCGCTATGTTTGGCGGATGTATATCCTTGGGACTTCCTACCGTTTGGGACAGATTATGCGCTCTCGCTTATTTGAACATTTCACAAAAATGTCTCCAGCTTTTTATCAAACCTACCGGACGGGGGACCTGATGGCACACGCAACCAATGATATCAATGCCCTAACGCGTCTGGCAGGGGGTGGTGTTATGTCTGCCGTGGATGCCTCTATCACGGCTTTAGTGACCTTGATGACCATGCTCTTTAGCATTTCGTGGCAAATGACCCTAGTTGCCATTTTACCCTTACCTTTCATGGCTTATGCGACCAGTCGTTTAGGTAGAAAGACCCACAAGGCCTTTGGTGAATCACAAGCTGCCTTTTCTGAACTCAATAACAAGGTGCAGGAGTCCGTATCAGGTATTAAAGTGACCAAGTCTTTCGGGTACCAGGCGGACGAGCTCAAGTCCTTTCAGGCAGTCAATGAATTGACCTTCCAAAAGAATCTCCAAACCATGAGATACGATAGTCTCTTTGACCCCATGGTTCTCTTGTTTGTTGGTTCCTCCTATGTTTTAACGCTCTTGGTCGGCTCCTTGATGGTTCAGGAGGGGCAGATTACCGTTGGGAATCTAGTTACCTTTATCAGCTACTTGGATATGCTAGTTTGGCCTCTTATGGCCATCGGCTTCCTCTTTAATATTACCCAGCGAGGGAAGGTTTCTTACCAGCGGATTGAGGAACTTTTGTCTCAGGAATCACCTGTACAAGACCCTGAGTTTCCTTTGGATGGCATTGAAAACGGGTGCCTGCAGTACGCTATTGATAGTTTTGCCTTTGAAAATGAGGAAACACTGACGGATATTCATTTCAGTTTGGAAAAAGGGCAAACATTGGGCTTGGTCGGACAGACAGGCTCTGGGAAAACGTCCTTGATCAAGCTCCTCTTGCGTGAATACGATGTGGACAAGGGAGCCATTTATCTAAATGGTCACGATATAAGGGATTATCGTCTGACAGACCTTCGTAGTCTTATGGGCTATGTTCCTCAGGACCAGTTTCTCTTTGCGACCTCTATCTTAGACAATATCCGCTTTGGAAATCCGAACTTGCCCCTTTCAGCGGTTGAGGAAGCGACTAAGCTAGCCCAAGTTTACCAAGATATTGTAGACATGCCTCAAGGATTTAATACGCTGATTGGTGAAAAGGGTGTCAGTCTTTCTGGTGGTCAAAAGCAACGTCTGGCTATGAGTCGAGCTATGATTTTAGACCCAGATATTTTGATTTTAGATGATTCCTTATCGGCCGTGGATGCCAAGACAGAGTATGCAATTATCGACAATCTCAAGGAAACACGTCAGGACAAGACAACCATTATCACAGCGCATCGCCTCAGTGCGGTTGTCCATGCAGATCTGATCTTGGTTCTGCAAAATGGTCAAATTATCGAACGGGGTACACACGATGACCTGCTAGCCTTGGATGGCTGGTATGCCCAAACCTACCAGTCTCAGCAGCTGGAAATGAAGGGAGAAGAAGATGCAGAATAAGAAAGAACAATGGGCTGTATTGAAGCGCTTGATGTCTTATCTCAAGCCTTATGGACTCCTTACCTTTTTGGCACTCAGTTTTCTCCTAGCGACGACGGTGATCAAAAGTGTCATTCCCCTTGTGGCTTCCCACTTTATCGACCAGTATCTCAGCAATCTCAATCAACTTGCTGTGACCGTTTTGCTGGCCTACTATGGCCTTTATATCCTACAAACTCTGGTCCAGTATGTCGGCAATCTTCTCTTTGCGCGCGTGTCCTACAGTATTGTTAGGGATATTCGTAGCGATGCCTTTGCCAATATGGAGAAGCTGGGCATGTCTTATTTTGACAAGACGCCAGCAGGCTCCATTGTCTCTCGTTTGACAAATGACACCGAGACGATCAGTGATATGTTTTCGGGGATTTTATCTAGCTTTATCTCAGCAGTTTTCATCTTTCTGACAACTCTTTATACCATGTTGGTGTTGGATTTTCGTTTGACAGTATTAGTCTTGCTCTTTCTCCCCTTGATTTTCCTTTTGGTCAATCTCTATCGGAAAAAATCAGTGAAAATCATTGAGAAAACTAGAAGTCTCTTGTCAGATATCAATAGCAAGCTGGCTGAAAACATCGAGGGGATCAGAATAATCCAGGCCTTTAATCAAGAGAAGCGCCTGCAAGCAGAATTTGATGAAATCAACCAAGAACACTTGATCTACGCCAACCGTTCTGTAGCCTTGGATGCCCTCTTTTTGCGTCCTGCCATGAGTTTGTTGAAACTTCTAGGATATGCAGTTCTAATGACCTATTTTGGCTATCGTGGACTTTATCTGGGAATAACAGCTGGAACCATGTATGCCTTTATTCAGTATATCAATCGTCTCTTTGATCCCTTGATTGAGGTGACGCAAAACTTTTCAACCCTTCAAACGTCTATGGTTTCTGCAGGTCGTGTCTTTGCCCTGATCGACGAGAGGACCTATGAACCCCTTCAAGAAAATGGCCAGGCCGAGATCAAAGAAGGCAATATCCGTTTTGAACATGTATGTTTCTCTTATGATGGCAAACATTCGATTCTGGATGACATTTCCTTCTCCGTTAATAAGGGTGAAACCATTGCATTTGTAGGCCATACAGGTTCAGGGAAATCTTCGATTATTAATGTCCTCATGCGCTTTTATGAATTTCAATCAGGGCGAGTTCTCTTGGACGATGTGGATATTAGGGACTACAGTCAGGAAGAGCTGAGAAAAAACATCGGTCTGGTCTTGCAGGAACCCTTCCTCTATCATGGAAGCATTAAGTCCAATATCGCCATGTACCAAGACATTAGTGATGAGCAGGTCCAGGCTGCTGCAGCCTTCGTGGATGCAGATTCCTTTATTCAAGAACTTCCTCAGGGATATGACGCCCCTGTTTCTGAGCGTGGCTCCAGTTTTTCAACAGGTCAGCGTCAGCTTCTTGCCTTTGCCAGAACAGTCGCCAGTCAGCCTAAAATTCTGATTTTGGATGAAGCGACAGCCAATATTGACTCTGAAACAGAAAGTTTGGTTCAAGCTTCTCTGGCTAAGATGAGACAGGGACGGACAACCATTGCTATCGCTCACCGCCTTTCGACCATCCAAGACGCCAACTGTATCTATGTTTTGGACAAGGGGCACATCATCGAGAGCGGAACCCATGAGGAACTTTTGGCCTTGGGAGGAACCTATCACAAGATGTATAGTTTGCAGGCGGGTGCTATGTCTTAATACTCTTTGATTTTCATTGAGTGTAAGAAGGAAATCCTTCAAATTACAGATTTCTTTCACCGCCTTTTCCATTTTGTGGTATAATGAAAAATGTTGACAAATAGTATAATAAAAACAAAGGAGAAACAGCATGCTGAAATGGGAAGACTTGCCCGTGGAAATGAAATCAAGCGAGGTTGAGTCTTACTACCAGCTTGTCTCTAAAAGGAAGGGTTCGCTGATTTTTAAGCGTTGCTTGGATTGGGTTCTAGCTTTGGTCTTACTGGTTCTGGCCTCTCCCATCTTTCTCATCTTGAGTATTTGGATCAAGTTGGATAGCAAGGGGCCTGTTATTTACAAGCAAGAGCGCGTGACCCAGTACAACCGTCCTTTCAAGATTTGGAAGTTCCGTACCATGGTGACGGATGCGGATAAAAAAGGAAGTCTGGTGACTTCTGCTAACGATAGTCGCATTACCAAGGTTGGCAATTTCATCCGCCGTGTGCGTTTGGACGAACTGCCTCAGTTGGTTAATGTCCTTAAAGGCGAGATGTCCTTTGTCGGGACGCGTCCTGAAGTGCCACGTTACACAGAGCAGTATAGCCCTGAAATGATGGCGACCTTACTTTTACCAGCAGGGATTACCTCTCCAGCCAGCATCAACTACAAGGATGAGGACACTATTATCAGTCAAATGACCGAAAAAGGCCTGTCAGTTGACCAAGCCTATGTCGAACACGTCCTCCCTGAAAAGATGCGCTATAACCTCGACTATCTCCGAGAATTTAGTTTCCTAGGAGACATTAAAATCATGTTTCAAACCGTGTTTGAAGTGTTAAAATAAAGTAGTCATGAGAAAATGAGTACAGATAAAAGGAGCAAATCAATGCCAAATTACAATATTCCATTTTCACCACCCGATATTACGGAAGCAGAAATTGCTGAAGTAGCGGATACCCTGCGTTCTGGTTGGATTACAACAGGTCCTAAGACAAAAGAACTGGAGCGTCGCTTGTCTCAATATACACAGACGCCTAAGACTGTCTGCCTCAACTCTGCAACTGCCGCTCTTGAGTTAATTTTGCGCGTTTTGGAAGTGGGTCCTGGAGATGAAGTCATCGTTCCAGCTATGACTTATACAGCTTCATGTAGTGTCATCACTCACGTAGGAGCGACCCCTGTCATGGTGGATATTCAAGCAGATACTTTTGAGATGGATTATGACTTGCTGGAGCAAGCTATCACTGAGAAAACTAAGGTGATCATCCCAGTAGAGCTTGCAGGGATTGTTTGCGACTACGACCGTTTGTTCCAAGTTGTGGAGAAAAAACGTGATTTCTTTACCGCTTCAAGCAAGTGGCAAAAAGCCTTTAACCGTATCGTGATTGTTTCTGATAGTGCCCATGCTTTGGGATCTACTTATAAAGGGCAACCAGCTGGTTCTATCGCTGACTTTACTTCCTTCTCTTTCCACGCCGTTAAGAACTTTACAACTGCAGAGGGTGGAAGCGCAACTTGGAAGGCCAATCCAGCGATTGACGACGAAGAGATGTACAAGGAATTCCAAATCCTTTCCCTTCACGGGCAAACTAAAGACGCTCTTGCCAAGATGCAACTGGGTTCATGGGAATACGATATCGTCACACCAGCCTACAAGTGCAATATGACAGATATCATGGCTTCGCTTGGTTTGGTACAATTGGACCGTTACCCAAGTTTGCTACAACGTCGTAAGGAGATAGTGGACCGCTATGATCGTGGTTTTTCAGGTTCTCGTATCCATCCATTGGCACATAAGACTGATACTGTCGAATCTTCACGCCACCTCTACATCACCCATGTAGAAGGAGCGAGCTTAGAAGAACGCAATCTTATCATTCAAGAATTAGCCAAAGCAGGAATTGCAAGCAATGTCCACTACAAACCGCTTCCGCTCTTGACAGCCTATAAGAATCTTGGCTTTGATATGGCGAACTATCCTAAGGCCTATGCCTTCTTTGAAAATGAAATTACCCTTCCTCTTCACACTAAATTAAGTGATGAAGAAGTGGACTATATCATTGAGACTTTCAAAACAGTTTCTGAAAAAGTGCTAACTTTATCAAAAAAATCGTAAAAAAGTCTTGACAAAGAAAAAACAAAGTATTAAAATAAGTTCAACAAATCAGAAAAGTAACTATTTTTGATCTTCAGGGAGCCTGTGGTGATTGTGAACAGGTGGTTGGAAGTAGTGAAAGTGGGCTGATTTTAAAAATGAATTTGAAACAATGAAAATTCGGTGCGCACACCTTACAGTGCAACTTGTTGTTAGACAAGGAAGAGATGTAAAGGGGATAGTCCCTTTATAATTGAGGTGGCACCGCGTTACCAACGCCCTCACGCAGAGTAATTTTCTGTGTGTGGGCTTTTTCATATCTTGAAATCAATACAGAAAGAGGAAAAATTTTATGACAACCAAAGGTTATTTTGGACAATTTGGTGGTAGTTTCGTACCGGAGCCGATTCAGGCTTTGTTGGATGAGTTGGAAGTGACATTTGACAAGTACAAGGATAATCCAGAGTTTTTGGCAGAATTTCGTCATTACTTGAAGGACTATTCAGGTCGCGAAACACCGCTCTATTTTGCGGAAAGTTTGACAGAGCACCTAGGTGGAGCTAAGATTTATCTCAAACGTGAAGACCTTAACCACCTTGGTTCTCACAAGCTCAACAACGTTTTAGGACAAATTCTTTTGGCTAAACGCATGGGCAAAAAACGAGTGATTGCGGAAACCGGAGCTGGTCAGCACGGTGTTGCGACAGCAGCGGCTGCAGCCAAGTTTGGTATGGCCTGTGATGTCTACATGGGGGCAGAGGATGTGGAGCGTCAACGTCTCAATGTTTTCCGTATGGAGATGATGGGAGCAACTGTTCACGCAGTTGAAACAGGGACTCGTACCCTCAAAGATGCTGTTGATGCAGCCTTTGGAGCATGGA
>NZ_JAJNSA010000076.1:0-12230 GCF_027497875.1 Streptococcus sp. SM3
ATTGGCCGAGTCACTCAAGAGAGCAAGCACGCCTTCGCGGCCAATCTCAGCTAGGCGAGCAAAGTCTGTCGCGTAGGACTCGCTGGCAGTTTGGTCAAATTTAAAGTCTCCTGTATAGACGATATTGCCCTCAGGAGTGCCAATCACAATCCCGATACTTTCAGGGATGGAGTGGGTTGTTTGAAAGAAAGAGACGACAGCATCACCAAAATCAATCTCAGAATTCTGATCGATGACATGGAAGTCGTTGAATTTCTTCACACTGTCATTGCTTTTTACAAAGAGTTTAGCCAACTCAATGGTCAACTCTGTCCCGAATACAGGGACTTTCGCTTCCGCCAAAAGATAAGGCAAGGCCCCAATGGCATCCGCGTGACCATGGGTCAAGAAAACACCCGCAATGCGGTCCTTGTTTTCAAATAGATAATCCATGTTGGGGATAACGACATCCACCCCAAGTTGCTCATTTTCTGGATACTTCAAACCTGCATCCAAGACAAAAATCGAATCGTTCACTTCGGCAACGTAGAGATTTTTCCCATTTTCTCGAACACCGCCAAGAGTGACTAATTTAATACTACTCACTGTTGTCTCCTTTAGTGTGATTATTTTAATACTTACGGTCCTTGGTCGCCCAAGTCGAATTACAGCTTTGCAAATACTTGCATATCCACTCTATTATACAATTTTTTTCTCTTTTTTTCAAAAAGCTTTCCACAGCAAAAAAGTCCTCTCATCTGAAGTAGATGAGAGGGCTTCTAGGCGCCTATTTTTAGGGGGAAAAGACCCTAAAGATGGTAATCTCCCCGTTTATTTTCAATGATCCGCATGGCTGCCTTGATCACATGAAACTTGCCTAACAATTCCTCTAGGCGCTTACTATTTCGTTCGCTCAATTGGCCGTTCTTGACCGCTTGGGACAGGCGATAAAAATCATCCAAGTCCTCCCCAATGTTTTCAAACAGCTCTTTGGCTTCCTTGAGTCGGTAGCGATTGACTAGGTGGTTCACATCTTTTTTGAAGGAAGCGACATTGTTTTCGTGAATGTCCGTATAAGCTTCCTCTTCTTCCTTAGACTCTTGGTAATTAACCGCCTTAAAACAGGTGATAAACTCCCGACTTTTGATATTGCAGACAAAGATGACGCCATCACTGGCTACATAGGCTTCGGTGTTGGCGGGTTGAACCACATTACTATCATAAGGAGAGAGGGAGGAGAGGTGTTGGTTGATCCACTTATTCAAGTGCTTATCATCTACGCCAAAGCGCTCAAAAGCTCTTTGCCGGAAATGGTCCCGGCAACTATATTCTTGCGCATACGACAATCCCATACTCTCACCTCCTCCTGAGTATTTTATAAAAATGGCCTCCAGTCTTACGGGACTAGAGGCCTGGTCTGCTTCACTGACTTGGTGCAATTAACCTTTTGGCTAACAAAACAATGTTTATGATGTTGATTTCATTTAATAGTATTTGTGTAAAATACCAGAGGTTTTCTTTGCTATCCCAAATCCAAATGATTAGTTTTCGACTGGACGCATTGAAGTTTGAAAACCTTTACAAAAAGCTTCTACCTACTATTTCCACGTTTTCTTATGTCTCCGGACAAACTAAGCAGGTTTGCCCGACCGTCCAACCGATCCGACACACACGACATGACTGCTCTTTTACGATAAGAGCATGAACAGATATCAGCAAAACAGGCCTAAAACGAAGTAACCTAAATTTTAACTCGATAAGGCATTGGTATCAATCCCTTCTTCATCTTTCTAACTATATTATACTCAGCTACCTAAGTAATTGCAAGCGATTTCAGCTGAAACTAGTTCCTATTTTCACTTTGCATTTTACGGGCTTTGTATCTTAGTAAATGAACACGGGCTGCGGATTGTGTCAAAAAGATGAATCCTCCTAGAATCTGAAGATTCTGCGTCGTATTCCCTATTTTGACTGTATCCGCTACGCCCTTTGTATCTTATTCTTTCTCAAACAATTCATAGTAGTCTGCGATGGTCATTTGGGCTTTTTCTTCTTGACTGAGGTCTTGGACGATGTGCCCGTCTTTCATCACAATCAAGCGATTGCCATATTTCAAAGCATCTTCCATATGGTGGGTGATCATAAGAGCCGTGAGGGCATCTTGTTTCACAAACTCATCGGTCAAGGTCATCAGGGCCTGACTGGTTTTCGGATCCAAGGCTGCAGTGTGTTCATCTAATAGCAAAAGTTCTGGACGTTTTAGTGTCGCCATCAACAAGCTCAAAGCTTGACGTTGCCCACCTGATAGAAACTCAACTGCTGTATCGATATGATTTTCCAAGCCATTGCCGATCTTAGCAAGAACTGTCTGAAACTCTTCTTTATAGCTTGCCAAGTGACGCGGAATCAAACCACGTTTTTCTCCACGAAACTTCGCTACCAAGAGATTTTCTGCCACTGTCATGCGAGGCGCTGTTCCCATTTTAGGATCTTGAAAGACACGAGATAGGTACTTGGCTCTCTTCTCAGGAGAGTAGTTGGTCACATCTTCACCTAGAATATAGATCTTCCCGCTACTAACTGGAAGTGTCCCAGCAATGGTATTAAAGAGGGTTGATTTCCCAGCTCCATTGCCCCCTAAAATCGTGATAAAATCATGCTCTCGAATTTCCAAGGAGACATCATCCAGAATGACTTTTTCTTCATTCATCCCATTGCTCACAGCTTTGGTTACATTTTTTAATTCTACAATTGCTGTCATTTACTGAGTTTCGCTCCTTTCATGATTTTTCCCTTAAAGGTTGGAATCATCAGGCAGATAGCCAAGATCAAGGCACTGAAGATTCGGATATAGCTGGTATTGATGCCAAGCGCAATCACGGCCCAAATCAAAAATTGGTAGGCGATTGAACCGATTGCAATACTGAGCAAGCGCTCTGTCAAGGTGACATTTGAAAAGAGAACCTCTCCAATAATGAGGCTGGCAAGCCCGATAACGATGACACCAATCCCACGTGAAGCGTCCGCATAGCCTTCTTGTTGGGCCATCAGTGCACCAGAAAGAGCAATAATCCCATTTGAAATGACCAAACCCATCAATTCCATCCGGTCGGTGTTGATCCCAAAACTTTTGGCCATGTCTGGATTGTCCCCTGTCGCAATATAGGCTTGACCCAAGCGTGTATCCAAGAAGAAGATCAAACCAAGGATCACAAGCGTTACGAAAATTAAACCAATCAGGATCTCATTGAACCCACTGGCAAAAGGAAGAAATTCCTGAATTTTTTTATAGCCCAGAAGTCCCAAATTAGCCCGCTGCATGACAAAGAGAATAACCGAGTTACAAGACGTCATCACGAGGATCCCTGACAAGAGTGTCGGGATTCTTCCTTTTGTGTAGAGAAGACCCGTCGCAAGTCCTGCCAAGCACCCTGCTCCAATAGCAGCCAGCGTCGCAAGTAGTGGATTGACCCCTTTGGTAATCAAGGTCACCGCCACCGCTCCTCCAAGCGGGAAGGACCCTTCTGTCGTCATATCTGGAAAATCTAGAATTCGGAACGTCATAAAGATTCCTAACCCTAGAATGGCCCAAATCAAACCTTGTGAAACAATTGAATTAATCATAGTTTCTCCCTTCGATAATAGTAGTTTAATTGTATCACAAATATGGAGGAGAACCTATAGGAAATTGTCATCAATTCCCTTTTCATGCTTTATAAAAAAACCAAAAGGTAGTACCTTCTGGTTTTTAATCGTGATATTTTTTTAAAGGATTGAAAGAAAATCTTAGTCTTCTTTTTTCTTTTGAGCAAGACCAAAGCCTGTTGCGATCACACCAAGCAAGCCAAGGCTGGTAAGAGCTGTTGCTGATTCTGTACCTGTGTGTGGCAATACTTCTTTCACCTTCACAACATCTGAGACCAAATTTTCTTCAACCTTTTGCTCTACCATTGGCGCAGGCGTATGGTAGCCAATAATTGGTTTAGGCTCTGGTTTAGGTGTTGGTGTTGGTTGCGGTTCCGGCTGTGGCTCCGGTTGTGGTTCCGGCTGTGGCTCCGGTTGTGGTTCTGGCTGCGGCTCCGGTTGTGGTTCTGGCTGTGGCTCCGGTTGTGGTTCTTCTTTTGTAACAAGAATATTATTTTTATGCCATTCTACAGTTGGTTTTACAGTTTCTTTTAGCACCGGATCCTTTTCCAATTCAGGAGCTGTTGGCTTCACTGGTTGTTCAGGAACTTTTGGTTCTACCTTGTAAAGTGGACAAGCTGGCGGAACAGGAACTTCCTTTTCAGCTGGAACGTCTTTGATTTCAGGTTTTTCAGGGGCTGTTGGAGCGGTTGGAGCGGTTGGTTTCACCGGTTCATCTCCTGGATCTTGTGGAAAGGCAACATTTGAATTGATTGAGAACCAATAGAGGGTTGCTTCATCCGTAGCATTTGCTCCCTTTGCAGTGAACTCAAGATGGCCGTCTTTCAAGATAACTGCACCACCACCATAGTAGAGATACGGACTTTTGGGATCATCCCATCCTTTAGTTGAACTTGAAGGATCCGCATTAAAGGTTGCACCTTCATTCATGTACTGGTTTTGTTCCTTGGCAAATACTTCCTTAGTAGTTGGATCTTGGTCAACACTAGAATTTGGCAATTTAATAAATTCTTTATTTCCAATATTTACAGACTCTACGTGAGGTGTATTTTGGTGCTTCATCCGTGGGGTATAGGTCAAAATTCCTGATCCCGCATCAACTGAATAAGTACCGACAATATCAGAATTATCCCCAAATTGATAGTCTTCTGTTCCGATAGAATGACCATTTCCTCCACCAGAAGCATTGACCGTCGTCACATCAAGGACAGTTTCTTCACTGACTGAGAAGCCATTCCCATCCCAAGTTGCTTTTTGACCAACGATCTTCAATGGATTATCAGCATCATTAAAGACTTGAGCGCTACCGAAGTTTGCATAGCCACGCTTCACAGCGACATCTGCTCCATCAAGACTAGGGTTACTACCATCTGAATAAGGATCCCAAGTTCCACGAACAGTGTTTCCATTGATATCTTTAGCTTCTACAAGAAGGGCACGAGGTTTGTCATTTTCAACATAAGAAGCTCCATTCCAGTGGTTTAAGGAATTCAAAGCCAAAATGGCATTATGGTTAGCTAAATTAATCAATTGATCATTTTCATCATAAAATTCAACATCAACACCAACTGTGACGGGTTGGTCTGTGTCAGTTGAGCTTCCGATCGTCATTGTTACCGCTGGATCATTGTAAATTTGAACGATTCCTCGACCGTCATTAGATGGCAAGCTTTTCACTTCATACTTGTAGACCACTTTAGCGATACGCTTGATATCACGACCTTCTTTGATATTAGCCTGGCGAAGACCCTTGTAAGTGACATCGAACTTGTCTCCAACTTTAACGACTGCCCACTCGATTTCATTATCTGCATATGGGTTCGTTGTTGTCAAATCGGAATCTTGTAGGTTCTTGGTTTCATACATCTTGGTAGCTTTACCGTCCCCATACAAGCGAGATTGACCTTCTTTTGTCAAATACGTAGTAAGACCTGTTGTTTGGTGGTAAAGCGTCGTTGTTTCCCCATCTGCCAACTCTTCTGGAAGTAAGGTCAAATCTTGTTTGTACTTCTCAGGGTTTCCACCACGCTCTTTAACCATCTTATTGAAGGCATCTTTAGCATCATCGTATTGCGCTTTTTTCTTCTTGTATAGTTCATTATCAATCAAGTAAGCTGCTTGCGCTTCATCATAGAGGCGCTTTTTCTCCTTGTAGTCGGCTAATTTGATATCGTAAGCCTTTTGGGCCAAATTGTTTTCTGTCTCAACGGCTTGTTTGGCTTTAACAGACTCAATATAAGCTTTAAAAGCAGTTTGGTATTCTTCAAAGGCTTTTTCATAAGCCGCTTTTGCAGCCTGATTATCTGCTAGGGCTGCAGCATTTTCAGCCACTGCTTTTTCGTAAGCAACTTGCTCTTTGTTATAGGTTTCAACTTCCTTGTCATAAGCTACCTGAGCCGCTGCATTTTTCGCATCTACAACTGCTTTTTCCTTCTCATAAGTTGCTTGATTCGCTGCAACTTCTGCCTTATAGTCTGCTACGGTCTTATCCATAGCAATGGCTTGCTTCGCATAATCTTGCTCAGCAGTTTTTTCATCTGCTTGGGTCTTTGCTTCTGTTTCTGTAACTTCAAGTCCAGTAGTTACCGCATCGGTTTTCGCAGTCTCTAAATAATCTGGTACAGCAACTTCTTTAGTCTCAGTTGTCGATCTTGTTGGAGTAGCCGTTGTTGAAGTGACTGTTGTCGTAGCTGAAACAACTTCATCTGCAGAAACAGATGCAGCACCTGCTACTGCAAGAACCGTAGCGACTGCTACAGAACCAAAAGCGACAGACGTTTTACGCAAGGCATATTTGGTAGTCTTGCTATCTTTAATTAGTGACATATAATTCCTTCTAACCTCTTTTTCAAATTTCTCCTTACAAAAATCAACACTTTAAATATTAATATCGATTTTTGTAAGGAGATATTAACACTTGCCCCCTTATGTGTCAATATTATTTTTTGATTTTTTTCACATCTCCATTCAAATTTTGCTTCTTTTTTGATAAAACTCCTTGTTTATAAAAGCTTTCTTTTTAGTTTTCTTCTATATATGTCAAACGTTTGACATCTGATTTTTGCCGGTTCATTTTTCTAAAAAAAATTTTTTAACTTTATTTACAGAAATAAAAATAGAATAAACTGCAGAAATTCTTTTACTAATGGGCCTTACAGCTTATGCAAACGTTTCTCCTTGTTTTGTTTTTTATCACTAATTTGTACTATTTTTAAAATGCGGGGAAATTTTGTGTCAAACGTTTTTTGGTTTTTCATTTTTATGAATCAAAAACCCCTATTTAAGGCCATTTTCTAACACTTCCATGAAAATTTTCAAACAGACTTTCGTTCTTAAATTGACACTATCTAGTGAAATGTCGTATACTTATTGGCATCGATAGAACAATTTACTTTAAACTGTTCAACGAACTATACAAACAGTATGTGGGAGAAAAAAATGAATCAACAAAAAAATAGTGTCTCTGAAAAAGGGCACGGCTATTTTCGCAAGCGCAACAAGGCATTAGTCTCTATGATTACCCTTTTTGGAGCCTTGATGTTAAGCTCTGTTGCCATGGCTGACGAGGTCAACACCAATCCGACTTCTGAGATCCCATCAACCGCTCAACCAGTAGCAACCAATAGCAGTACTCCTACCACTACTAGTGAGGAAGTTGCTACAACTGAAGTTGCATCTTCTTCATCGGAATCAACACCAACTGTAACTGCCACTCAATCGGTCAGTGCAGCTCCAGCAACTACTTATAATACTCCAAAAATCACCAACGACGTCACCTTTGATAAAGCGACTTATAAAAGTGGGGAAGATGTCCGCATTTCCATCAACAACTCTGAAGTAGTTTCTTCTGATGTCACTGTCTCTCATTTAGATCAGGTCATTTATGAAAAGAAAAACGTTGAAGGTAGCGAGCTGACAATTCCAAGTACGGTCTTTTCCCCTAATGCTGGATTTATCGTAGATGTCCTTGGTAAGAAAGCAGATGGCTCCCAAGCCTTTCATAAGGCAGCGGGTCTTGCTGTTGAAGATGACTGGACGATCTACCCACGTTATGGGGTGGTTGCCGGCTCAAAAGACAATCACAACTCCATCACCAATGATCAGGTAGAAGGCTACAAGAATAGTATTGACCAATTGGCCAATATGCACATCAACAACTACTTCTTCTACGACGTTTACAATACACCTGCCAACCCATTCCCAGCAAATGTTGAACGTTTCACTCAAGATTGGGCGACTTTCTTGATTCCAAATAACGAAACAGATCCTGACAAGCGCAAGTCTTACTTACCTGTCATCGATACAGAAGCAGTCAAAGAGCTGGTGGCTCATGTCCATACAACTGGTGCCAAAGCCATGCTGTATAACATGATTTACGCGGTTTCCCTCGAAGAAGGGGTCCCAAATGAAGTAAAAAGTGCCATTGTTCGCAATCTACAAGACCATTTCAACTTTGGTAAAAAGGGTGATGTCACAGCGACCGATATCCAACAATTTCTCGATCCAGGTGATCCAAATTGGCAAAAATTTATCATTGAAGTCATGACCAAAGCCATGAAAGAAGGGAATTTTGATGGATGGCAAGGGGATACCATGGGATCTAACTGGGTGGAAAAAGTCAGTGAACCTGGAAAAGGCTTCTCTTTGAGCGAACACTATCCAGAACTAGCCGCAGCTGCAACAGAGGCCCTCAAAAAAGAAGGCTATGACTTCATGATCAACGATATCTCCACTGGAGATGCGGATCGCCTAGGTAAGACAAATGTCTCTGCTCCTTATGCAGAAGTTTGGGGAGATAGCATCGCCTATGACTCCACCTACCAAGCCTTGACTCGCCTCACCGAACGGATGCGTGATTTATACAAGGGGAAATCTCCCATCATCGCAGCCTATACCCATCGTGGTAAAAACGCATCAACCCTCAGCAAAGACAACGAATTGCTGACAGATGCCATCATCGCAGCGAGCGGTGGTTACCATATGACGACTGCAGCTCTCAATACTTCTCAAGATGCTAAAGGTTTTGGGGTGATCCAAGCAGAATGGTATCTCAATCAAAACCTACCAGTCAATGCTGACTTTGCCAATGCAGAATTCAACTACCAAGAATTCATCGTTGCTTATCAAGAACTTCTCCGCGGTCGCGACACCTTGTCACATGATACCCGTCGGATCGTAGACAATACCAATGTACTGGTGAACGGCAACTTCATCGGATCCAACCCAGATAACGCAGATGAGGTTCAACCTGGAACTGTTTATACCATTACAAAGGAAACCAAGACGGGTGATCGAATTGCTCACTTGATCAATTTGGTCGGCATCACTGAAAATAAATGGAACAGCGCTGTGAATACAACCGAAAAACTAACCAATATTCAAGCTTTTGTTCCACTTGGAAAAATCACAAAAGACCAAGCTGAACACGCCAACATTTACTGGGCTACACCTGATGCTGTTGAAGGAAAATACAACATCAACCTCCGAGAAACAAGCGCAAATGTTTATTATGACGGAGGGGCTGGCCAATGGATGGCAGCTATCGATGTTCCTAGTCTAGATGTCTGGGACATGCTCTATGTCAAACTCAATGAAGCCGCCCACGTTCTTTACCAAGGCGAAAACGGAGTTGAGCTTGAGCGCTCTAGTGACTTGGTAGGTCATACAGGTGAGGCAATCAACTACTCGACAAAAGAAACTATTACCAACTATTTGAAGAAGGGCTATGAACTAGTAGAAAATGGCTTTGATGCAGACGAACAACCAAACTTTGACCGCGACGCTACCAACACCAATGAAGATGGCGTTCAAGAGTTTATTGTCCGCTTGGCACCAAAAATTGTAGAATTTTCAGAAGCACAACCCATCCAAGCCGGTCAAGTTGTTCCAGGAGATAGCGAAGGTCGTGTCTATCCAACTCCTCTAGCTCCAGATGGTCAAACAACTGCTGATCTGAATCATTTATCTGAAACAGTGACCCGTACGGTGACCTATGTGACAGAGGACCAGGATGGAGCCAACCGTCAGCCAGCAGGAATAGCTGATCAAACTGACAGCCTTCATTTCGCTCGCAAAGGAAGCATCAATTTGGTGACAGGCGAGACGAAGCTTGAAGACTGGACAGCTCAAGATGGCACGAGTTTTACAGCTCTTGAAAATCCCGTCAAAAAAGGCTATGTTGTCGTAGCAGAAGAATCGACTGATACCGTCTCTTCTGATCTGATAAAAGCAGGTCACCATACTGGCATTCACGCTGATGTAGCAGACATCACAGATACGGTCATCTATCGACCAGTCGGTGCCTATAGGATCAGCTATGCCACTGGTAAAGAACCAACCAATGCTCAAAAAGAGATCACTTATCTCAATGATGCTACTAATCCAACTGCCATCGCATCTCCTACCGCTATCCTTCCTTACGTGGAGGGATTAGAGCCAAAAGATGCTAATGGACAAGTCTTGAACTTTGTCGATCCTCTCGACGAGACCAAAGGCTATCTTCTTCCGAACCCTGAGTCTCCAACAGCTGATACTGCTATTTCCTATGCCATCTCCAAAGGCTCTGTCATGGTACGATTCCTTACAGAGGGAGGCGACACTGATCTGCAAGAGGCGCAAGACATCGCTACGGAAGCAGACTTCGGTACCAAATATACAAGTGAGGCCCCAACAGAAATCACAAAAGATGGTCGTATCTACCATCTAGTTGGACTCCGTGCGGATTCTGCGGATCCAAATGGCACCGTCACTAAAGGAATGAAAACCGTTATCTACAATTACAAGTTAGCTACGGGGACTGTCATCGCGCGATTTGTCATCCAAGATACGAGCACTGAATTACAACCAGAACTTGCGGTTGCAACGAATGTGGACAATGGAACCCATTACATCGCTAGCGCACCAGATGAGATCTCCTACGACGGCCACATCTACGAACGGATCGGTGCAGCTGAACAAACTGGGAATGTAGAAGTGGGAACAACCATCTTAGTCTTTGCATACAAGGTCAAAAAAATCCTAACTCCTCAACTATTCCCAGAAACAGGAAGTAAAGAAATCGTTCATCCTAGTACTTCTCATACACAACCAGCAGTAATAAAAGAAATCCCATCTACTTCTATAACAGAAGAGGATAAACCTCTTGAAACTACAAGCCAAACAGCGGAGCTCCCCGAAGCTGTTCCTAACACCCCTCAAGAAGGAACTCACCTACCTGTAACAGGTGAAGAGACCTCACACCTATCCTTACTTGGACTTGGTATCTTAGCAGGCCTTACCAGTCTTGTCGCTTTCAAAAAGAAACATGATTAGTTAGTTCCCAAACAAAAAGAAACTTCCTATGGAATTCTGTTCCAAGGAAGTTTTTTATATTTATACAACTTATTCAGAGTCTATACTCCTTTTATGAAGGTAACCGACGACAATAAGGGTGTGAAGTTCTACCACCCCAAACCCTACTGTAATTCCAATTCAAAGTGGCTTCATTCCCCTTGTTGCCGGCAGTTTGAAAGATCAAATTACTTTACTAGTATACTGTTTTCCATATTTTAAGTCAACAAAAATCGGCTGAAACTAGTAACAGAATGAAATGACTAATGGAATAATTTCTGAAATATTTCATAATGTATATGCAATTTTTTCTAAGCTTTTAACAACAAACAAAGAGGCCCTGCTCTTTCGAGCAAAGCCTCTTCTTAGATCTAAAATTGTCGCCTCATCAACAAAGATGTCGATGTCTCCTCAATTTTAGTCTTCACGTTTCTTGCGTTTTGCAAGTCCAGCGAGTCCAACCATACCAAGTGCAGCACCTAACAATGCAGCTGATACTGATTGTTCTTCACCAGTGTTAGGAAGTCCTGGAGCTGGTGGAGTTGTTGGTGTCGGTGGTGTTGGAGGAGTCGTTGGTGGTGTTGTTGGTGGTGTTGGAGGAGTTGGTGGCGTTGTTGGTGGTGTTGGTGGTGTATTAGGCGGTGTTGTTGGTGGTGTTGTTGGCGGAATAACAGTGTTGTTAAACTCTGTATCTTCTGGCAACTTAGTAGTAGCTACTAATACTTTACCTTCTTTATTCACCACGATACCAACGGTCGCAACCATCTTATCGTAAACAACGCTAGAATCTGTACCACGAATTTCTTCTACATGGTAGAGGTGAGTTCCTTCTTCACCACGTTTGAACTCAAGATTTGAGAAGGTAATCTTACCAGCCGCATCATTCTTCACAGTTTCGATCACATTGCCTTTTTCGTCCTTAAGAACGAAGCTGAATTCACCAGCCTTCAATGCCCGACCTTCCAATTTCTTAGTGAATTGGAATTGAACCTTAACTGGAATGTTGACTACACGTTTTTCAGTTGGTTTTTCTGGTTTTTCTACAGTCTTCTTAGTTGGATCGTATTGGTGTACGATTTGTGAAGCTGTATTTTCGATATCCACACCCTCTTGAGCAGATTGTTTAATTTCTGCAGGAATTTCAAACTTGTAGTAACGTCCAAAGGCCAACTTAGTTGTGTCGATGACTTGTGTATTTTCCGCGTCTCCAAGTGACTTAGTCAAGTCCGCTTTAGAAGTTGCAGTAATTACACCATTTTCAACCTTGATATCAAACT
>NZ_JAJNSA010000009.1:0-48694 GCF_027497875.1 Streptococcus sp. SM3
TAGAGACGAGTTCAAGGCTTTAAGGTTAAATGAAACCTATAAACCCTTGATTTAGGAGACTTTTATGTATTATTTTATTCCAGCTTGGTATGGTTCAGAAAGAACATGGCATGCAACTATCACTCCATGGTACTTTTCTCATTTTCGTTTTGAATTTGATGATACTTTTCATCAGATTCGACTCCTGCAAAGGCAAGATATAGAATCTCGATTATTAGTATTAGCTTACCAGCCTCATCTACGTTATTTTTTACATAGACATGGGGTGTTAGAAACGGATACTTATTCCGTTTTTGATGTTATGCAAGATTTTCATAATCCCCATACCCAAGTTTTAAGCATTCGAGATATTGAGTGGGATAATGACTGTGAATTTATTTATAGTCCCTTTACGATTGTCGTTCAAAAAAATGGGAAGAAATTTGCTAAGGTTGAACATGGGGTTGAAGGTTTCATCAGTGATATACAGTATTTTGAACCGAATGGTCAAATACATATGCACTATATCATGGATGATCGTGGATTTGTATCGAGCGTTATCTTTTTTGAAGATGGGCAAGCGGCCTATCAAGAATATTTGAATCCCAAGGGAGTGTGGCAATTTAGAGAGCGTTTAAAAGAAGGTGGACGGGTAGAAGTCAATCCAATTTTTGGTTATCGCTTTAAAGCGCTCATCTATCAAGACATGGGAGATTTGGTGACAGAATTTTTTGAGAATTATCTGCAAAAATATGTGAAGGATCAGGATATTTTTATGCTTCCTTCTCATCCTCACCATGACCAGCTAGTATTAGACCGTTTACCTAGTGCCAATCCTAAACTGTTGAGTCTTTTCATTGGGCGTAATCCTCAAGACACCTTTAGAGATTTAGATTTAACTTTTGAAAAATCAGATTTGATTTTGGTGGATAGAGAGGATAGTTTACGATTGTTGCAGGAGTTGTATCCTGAACGAATGCATCAATTTTATCATTTATCATCATTTGACACCCGATTACGATTGGGTAGAAGTCAAACTAAGAAAGAATCCATCATATATTATCAACTGGATTTTGAGCAGGGAATTGATAATCAAGCTCTACTTCAAGTCTTGGCCTTTGTCGCTGAAAATAAAGATACTGAGGTGATTTTTGGAGCCTTTGCTGCTAGTCAGGAGCAGATGAATGAGGTGGAAGGGATTGTTGAGTCTTTCATCCAAGAAAACATTCAATTCGAAAGTCTGGGAAAGGCGCTTGATTATGGTGATGCAGAAAATCCTCTGGAAGAAAATCAACACCAGGACATACGGTTACAGTTTGTCAACATGAATGATGAGTTAGATTTGATAAAAACGCTAGAATTTGTCCGTTTGATTGTGGATTTAAATAGACAGCCTCATCTCTACACACAGATAGCTGGTATTAGTGCAGGAATTCCTCAACTCAACCTAGTTGAAACTGTCTATGTTGAACATTTAAAAAATGGTTATTTGCTGACAGATGTGACAGAGTTTTCTAAGGCTGCACATTATTACACAGATAGGTTGAAAGAGTGGAATGAGTCCTTGATTTATTCGATTGATAAGATTAAGGAGCACACAGGACAACAATTTCTTGAAAAATTAGAGAAATGGATAGAGGGGGCTCGACATGTCAAAAGGTCTTAAAATTTTACAAATAGGACTTGATAACTGGTCTCATCAATATGAAATCCCAGAAAATATGGACTGGTATTTTGTTTGCCCTCGGTCTTCTAAGGCATTGCGCAAGATGATCGAGATAGATACTATCAGTCGTTTTCAAGCTGTTTTGATTGAAGATGGGAACTCTTTAACAGATGTCCTTGAGTTTACCAATTTTTTCGAACCTCATGGTCTTTTTTATAATCAGGATTTTAAGACGACAGATCCCCTTCTTTTAGATATATTAAAAAAACAATGTGCACAGCCCGTAGATTTTTCGGATCCGCAGGCTTTATTGCAGGACCTATCCACTTCTCTTTTTAGTGGGGGATATGGGGATAAATTATTTCCGTCAAATATTCAAATTCATTCTTCTTTTGAAGGCTCTATATCTTATCAAGGATTGGAGCATGTAATGATAGAAGGTGATTTTGGAACGAACTTTCATCAATTGGCCTGTTGGTCTCATAATTTTATGGTTTATAAAAATTTGCCTATAGAATTATGGCTAGAGTATGAAAAACAGGGGAATTGTGAGTTTAGGTTTATAGTCCGAAAGATAATTGAAGGGAATATAGACCATTTTTTTGAAGAAGAAGTTTATACTGAAGCAGATTTGGAAAAAGCTATCGTTATAGATAGTATAGATACTAATTTTTTACTATTTTTATCTGTTGAAGCAAGAGGTCATGGAACTATCAAACTGGGTAATCTTCACCAACGTTGGAGTCGAAAACAATTTGGTAAATTCGTACTTGGTGGGAATATCCTACATGATTCCAAGCGTGATGAAATAAACTATTTCTTCCATCCAGGCGATTTTAAACCGCCCTTGGCTGTTTATTTTGCTGGTTATCGACCAGCAGAAGGATTCGAGGGCTACTTTATGATGAAAACCCTAGGATGTCCCTTCATTTTATTTTCTGATCCACGTTTAGAGGGGGGAGCTTTTTATCTAGGAACGGATGAGCTAGAGGGAAAGGTCAAAGAGACGATAGCTCATTATCTTGATTATTTAGGCTTTGATCGCAAGGATTTGATTTTATCAGGTCTTTCTATGGGAACGTTTCCGGCTCTCTATTATGGTGCTTCTTTTGAACCTCATGCCATCATAGTCGGTAAGCCCTTGGCTAATTTAGGAACCATAGCTAGCCGTGGACGTTTGGACGCACCGGGTGTCTCTAACTTGGCTTTTGATTGTTTAATTCACCATACAGGTGGGAGAAGTTCGCAAGATATGACGGAGTTGGATCAGCGTTTTTGGAAAATATTTAAACAAGCAAATTTTTCAAAGACAACCTTTGGTTTGTCCTATATGAAAGATGAAGAAATGGATCCTCAGGCTTATGAGAATCTAGTTACTTATTTATGTAATACAGGTGCCAAGATTTTATCTAAAGGAACTGCTGGGCGACACAATGATGATACAGATACCAATATTGCTTGGTTTCTTCACTTTTATCGAATGGTACTAGCAAGTGGTTTTGGAAGGGAGAAAGAATGATTATCACACAGAGACAGTCTATTCATTGGGGAGAAGTTGGTGGGACTTATATGTACGGATCAACTGTATCTTATTACCCTGACAAAAGTATTCGGCTGTATAATCCTCTATTGCCATCTGGTGAAATTCTCAAGACTTGGCTTTCTAGTGTCAATTACCAGGCTGCTCGGACTCAGCCCCAGCTTCCTTTACTAAAAAGAAATCAGGAATATCAACTATCACTGGTTTTTGATTGTCAGCCTGAAAATGGGGTTTATACCAAGATAACTTTTTTTGACCGCTATGGTGATATTTTAGAAGAAAAGGTAGAAAAAGTGAAAGATTTCATATTTACTTATCCAGAAGATAGTTATACTTATCAAGTTTCTCTTTTAAGTGCTGGTTTTGAATCCATAACTTTTTATCATTTTTCTATCAAGGAGATCAGAAGTGTTTAGACGTTTAGGTCAAGATTTCCAGCTTAGGAAAGTGAAAAAGATTTTAAAGAGGATTAATAGTTTAAAAGGCAAGATGTCCTCTCTTTCGGATCAAGAATTAGTCGCTAAAACAGTGGAGTTTCGTCAGCGTCTTTCCAAAGGAGAAAGTCTAGATGACCTTTTAGTAGAAGCTTTTGCTGTGGTGCGTGAAGCGGACAAACGGATCTTAGGGATGTTCCCCTATGATGTTCAGGTCATGGGAGCTATTATCATGAACTACGGAAATGTTGCTGAGATGAACACTGGTGAAGGGAAAACCCTAACAGCCACCATGCCGGTCTATTTGAACGCTCTTTCAGGAGAAGGTGTGATGGTTGTTACGCCAAATGAGTATTTATCAAAACGTGATGCAGAGGAAATGGGCCAAGTTTATCGTTTCCTAGGCTTGACCATTGGGGTGCCATTTACAGGGGATCCAAAGAAGGAAATGAAAGCTAAAGAAAAGAAGCTTATTTATGCTTTAGATATCATTTACACAACCAATAGTAATTTAGGTTTTGATTACCTAAATGATAATCTGGCTTCGAATGAAGAAGGTAAGTTTTTGCGACCTTTTAACTATGTCATCATTGATGAAATTGATGATATCTTGCTTGATAGTGCACAAACTCCTTTGATTATTGCGGGTTCTCCCCGTGTTCAGTCTAATTACTATGGGATCATTGATACACTGGTGACAACGTTGGTCGAAGGAGAAGATTATATTTTCAAAGAGGAGAAGGAGGAGGTCTGGCTTACTACTAAGGGGGCCAAGTCTGCTGAAAGTTTCCTAGGAATTGACAACTTATATAAGGAAGAACATGCGTCTTTTGCTCGTCATTTAGTTTATGCGATTCGAGCCCATAAACTTTATACTAAAGACAAGGACTATATCATTCGTGGAAATGAGATGGTATTGGTGGATAAGGGGACTGGTCGTTTAATGGAAATGACCAAATTGCAGGGAGGTCTCCATCAGGCCATTGAAGCCAAGGAACATGTGAAGTTGTCTCCTGAAACGAGAGCCATGGCTTCTATTACTTATCAAGGCCTTTTCAAAATGTTTAATAAAGTGTCTGGAATGACGGGGACAGGAAAGGTAGCAGAAAAAGAATTTCTTGAGACTTATAATATGTCCGTTATTCGGATTCCAACCAATCGTCCTAAGCAACGGATTGACTATCCAGATAATCTCTATGTGACTTTACCAGAGAAAGTTTATGCGTCTTTGGGATACATCAAAGAGTATCATGCTAAGGGGAATCCCTTACTCGTTTTTGTAGGCTCAGTTGAAATGTCTCAGCTTTATTCGTCACTCTTACTCAGAGAGGGAATTGCCCACAATGTTCTCAATGCCAATAATGCTGCGCGTGAGGCCCAAATTATCGCTGAATCTGGTCAGATGGGGGCCGTAACAGTTGCAACCTCTATGGCAGGACGTGGTACGGATATAAAACTCGGTAAGGGAGTTGCAGAGCTTGGTGGCTTGATTGTCATTGGAACAGAGCGGATGGAAAGTCAGCGTATTGACCTTCAAATCCGTGGACGTTCTGGACGTCAGGGAGATCCAGGTATGAGTAAGTTTTTTGTATCACTGGAAGATGATGTTATTAAGAAATTCGGTCCATCTTGGGTTCATAAGAAGTATAAAGATTATCAAGTTCAAGATATGACGCAACCAGAAATTCTCAAAGGTCGTAAATACCGGAAGCTAGTCGAAAAGGCGCAACATGCTAGTGATAGTGCTGGCCGTTCTGCACGCCGTCAGACTCTAGAATATGCTGAGAGTATGAATATTCAACGGGATATGATTTATAAGGAGCGCAATCGTCTAATAGATGGTTCTCGTGACTTGGAAGATGTTGTTGATGAAATCATTACTAGCTACATAGATCAAGTGACTTCTTCAGAATATGAAAGCCGAGAGCTACTCTTCCACTTTATAGTGACCAATATTAGTTTTCATATTAAAGAGGTTCCAGACTATGTAAATGTGACTGACAAAACTGCAGTTCGTAGCTTTATGAAACAGGTGATTGATAAAGAACTTTCTGAAAAGAAAGAATTACTTGATCAACATGGTCTGTATGAACAGTTTTTACGACTCTCCATGCTCAAGGCTATCGATGATAACTGGGTGGAGCAAGTAGACTATCTACAACAGTTATCTATGGCTATAGGTGGTCAGTCTGCTAGTCAGAAAAACCCGATCGTAGAGTATTATCAAGAAGCCTACGCGGGATTTGAAGCTATGAAAGAACAAATCCGTGCGGATATGGTTCGTAATCTCCTGATGGGCTTGGTTGAAGTCACTTCTAAGGGTGAGATTATGACTCATTTTCCATAAGAGGAGAAAATATGACAATTTATAATATAAATTTAGGACTTGGATGGGCTAGTAGCGGTGTTGAATACGCCCAAGCCTACCGTGCTGGTGTTTTTCGGAAATTAAATCTGTCCTCTAAGTTTATCTTTACAGATATGATTTTAGCGGATAACATTCAGCACTTAACAGCCAATATTGGTTTTGATGATGAGCAAGTTATCTGGCTTTATAATCACTTTACAGATATCAAGATTGCACCGACTAGCGTGACAGTGGCTGATGTCTTGGCTAGGTTTGACGGTGTTGAAAGTCGTAGAGAAAAGAATGGCAAGGTTTTGCGTATCTTCTTTTCTGACCAAGATAAGTTTATAACCTGTTATTTGGTTGATGAGGACAAGGACTTGGTCCAGTATGTAGAGTATGTTTTTAAAGGAAATTTGATTCGAAAGGATTACTTTTCTTATACGCGTTATTGTAGCGAATATTTTGCTCCCAAGGACAATGTTGCGGTCCTATACCAACGAACTTTTTACAATGAAGATGGGACTCCAGCCTATGATATCTTGATGAATCAAGGGAAGGAAGAAATTTATCGTTTTAAGGATAAGATTTTCTATGGGAAACCAGCTTTCATGCGTGCTTTTATGAAATCCTTGAATTTGAACAAGTCTGATTTGGTCATTCTGGATAGAGAGACAGGTATTGGACAGGTTGTGTTTGAGGAAGCACAGACAGCACATCTAGCGGTAGTTGTTCATGCGGAGCATTATAGTGAAAGTGCTACAGACGATGACTATATCCTTTGGAATAATTACTACGACTATCAGTTTACCAATGCAGATAAGGTTGACTTCTTTATCGTATCAACTGATAGACAAAAGGAAGTGTTGCAAGAGCAATTTGCCAAATACACCCAGCACCAACCAAAGGTTATTACCATTCCTGTAGGAAGTATTGATTCCTTGACCGAGTCAAGTCAAGGACGTAAGCCTTTTTCATTGATTACTGCTTCACGTCTTGCCAAAGAAAAACACATTGATTGGTTGGTCAAGGCAGTTATTGAAGCTCGTAAGGAAATTCCTGAATTAACCTTTGATATTTATGGTAGCGGCGGAGAAGATTCTCTTCTTAGAGAAATTATTGCTAGTCATAAGGCAGAGGACTATATTCAACTCAAGGGGCATGCGGAACTTTCGCAGATTTATAGTCAGTATGAAGTCTACTTGACTGCTTCAACTAGCGAAGGATTTGGTTTGACCTTGATGGAAGCTATTGGTTCAGGCCTTCCTCTAATCGGTTTTGATGTGCCTTATGGTAATCAGACCTTTATAGAGGATGGGAAAAATGGTTATTTGATTCCAAGTTCATCTGACCATGTGGAAGATCAAATCAAGCAAGCTTATGCGACTAAGATTTGTCAATTGTATCAAGAACATCGTTTGGAGGCTATGCGTGCTCATTCTTACCAGATTGCAGAAGGCTTCTTAACCGAAGAAATTTTAGAAAAGTGGAAGAAAACAGTAGAGGAGGTGCTCCATGATTGAACTTTATGATCGTTATAGTCAGGAAAGTCGAGATTTACATGAAAGTCTCATGGCTACTGGTCTTTCTCATCTTGGAGTAGTCATCGATGCAGATGGTTTTCTGCCTGATGGTCTAGTATCTCCTTTTACTTATTATCTAGGATATGAAAAGGGAAAACCTCTCTATTTTAACCAAGTCCCTGTTCCAGCTTTTTGGGAAATTTCAGGAAATAATCAGTCTGCTCGTATTGAAGATATGACAGAGGAGAGAGCTCTTATTCATTATGCTGATGGAATGCAGGCTCGCTTGGTTAAACAAGTAGATTGGAAAGATCTAGAAGGTCGAGTACGTCAGGTTGATCATTATAATCGCTTTGGTGCTTGCTTTGCTACAACGACCCATAGTGTTGATAGTGAACCGATTATGACAGTTTATCAAGATGTCAATGGTCAGGAAGTTTTACTTGAAAACCACGTAACGGGTGATATCTTATTGACCTTACCTGGTCAACCTATGCGTTACTTTGCTAATAAGGTTGAATTTATTACCTTCTTTTTGCAAGATTTGGGGCTAGATAAGCATCAGATTGTTTTTAATACTCTAGCGACTCCTTTCTTGGTTTCTTTCCATCATCCAGATAAGTCTGGCTCAGATGTTTTGGTTTGGCAGGAACCTCTCTATGATGCCATTCCAGGTAATATGCAGTTGATTTTGGAAAGCGATGATGTGCGTACTAAGAAAATCATCATTCCAAACAAGGCGACTTATGAACGTGCTTTAGAGTTGACTGACGAGAAATACCATGATCAGTTTGTGCACTTGGGTTACCATTACCAGTTCAAACGTGATAATTTCCTAAGACGAGACGCCTTAATCTTGACCAATTCAGATCAGATCGAGCAAGTAGAAGCAATCGTAGAAGCCTTGCCTGATGTTACCTTCCGTATCGCAGCGGTGACAGAGATGTCTTCTAAGCTTTTAGACATGCTTCGCTATCCTAATGTGGTTCTTTATCAGAATGCTAGTCCGCAGAAGATTCAGGAGCTCTATCAATTGTCGGATATTTATTTGGATATAAACCACAGCAATGAGTTGTTGCAGGCAGTGCGTCAGGCCTTTGAGCACAATCTCTTGATTCTTGGATTTAATCAGACAGTGCACAATAGACTTTATATCGCTCCAGACCATTTATTTGAAAGTAGTGAGGTTTCTGCTTTGGTTGAGACTCTAAAACTGGCCCTTTCAGATGTTACCCAAATGAGTCTGGCACTTGGGAAGCAAGGCCAACATGCAAATTATGTTGACTTGGTACGATATCAGGAAACCATGCAAACTGTTTTAGGAGGCTAACATGTCAGACGAAGATTTATTTTACAAAGACGTTGAAGGTCGCATGGAAGAGTTGAAACAAAAACCTATCAAAAAGGAAAAAGAAACCCGAGGGGAGAAGATTAGTAAAACTTTTTCACTCATCTTGGGTTTAATGATTCTGGTTGGTTTACTCTTTACTTTGCTAGGGATTTTGAGGTAGGCCTATGACTGATATTCTGATTGTTTTAGCTATTGTCCTCTCTCTTGCTTTGATTGTATTGGTGACCATACAACCCCGTCAAAATCAACTATTTTCCATGGATGCGACCAGTAATATTGGTAAACCAAGCTACTGGCAGAGCAATACCTTGGTCAAGGTTCTTACTTTATTGGTGAGTTTGGCTTTATTCGTTTTACTGTTAACATTTATGGTAATAACTTACAAATAAAAGAAAACTTCAGATATTCACCTTTTGTGATTGTTCTGAAGTTTTCTTTTTTACTGTCCATATTTTTGGTAAAAGTCAACTTTTACTTGGATGAAGGTTTTGGCTTCACGTAGGAGTTGAAGAAGGGTGGCGCGGGTTTCAAATTCTTCTCTTGTCTTGGGCAGACTGCGATTACGGAATACTTCCAGATAGCGTTCAATTTCATCTAGCAAATCAGAAGCAGGATTGGTCTGGCTCAGTTGACCGGCAATTTTTGAAAAGAGCTGGGCCAAAATCAGACTCTCACTGGCAGCTAGGTGACAGGTGTTGATTTGCTGGGCCATGTTTCGCAGGATACGACTTTGTCGCTGTCTCATTTCAAAATAGTGGATATGGTAGTCGGTCTGGTGAAAGAGGTGGTCAGAGTGATCTAGATAGACCAGTCTGAGGGCTTCTTCCAAAAGTGTGTCCAATTCGTCAACTAACTGTGCTCGGTTGCGTCCATCCCCTCTGGATAAATAATATTTGAAGCGTTGAAGGATATCTTTTAACTTTTCTTCTACCAATGTGTGGTAGTGATGAATTTCCTCTTCTCGTGAAGGCATGTAGAGATTGACAAGTAAGGCAAATCCTGTACCGATAGCAAAGAGAAGGAATTCATTGACTAGAAGGTCTGGAGAGGTTGACTCTTGTACCAAGAGGTGGCTAACCAAAACAGTGCTTGGTGTGATGCCAATTTCCCAGCCCATCTTGTAGGCTAGAGGCACATAGAGGGCTAGATAGAGGCCGAGGCTCCAGATATGAAATCCGCTCAAGTAAAAAGCCAGAACACCGATAGCTAGAGCTAGGAGCATGGAAAAGAGGCGATTGCGGGCCAGTTTTAAGGTACTTCTACGAGTATCGGATAGGCTCAAGAGGGCGATGATTCCAGCCGAGACAGCTGAGGAGAGATTGAGAAAATAAGCAAGAAGGCAGGCAAGACAGGTAACTAAGATGAGCTTGGTCGTACGTTGGCTAATAGACATAAGGGTTTCCTAGTAAGTTAGAATAAAAGCGGAAAAGACAAGACCCGAGCAGGCTTGCCTTTATGAGTTATTTTTTACGGGCTGCCGCGTATTCGGCAACGGCAGTAAAGAGGACATCTGTTGAAGAGTTGAGGGCTGTTTCGCATGAGTCTTGGATGACCCCAATCACAAATCCAACACCGACAACTTGCATGGCAATATCGTTAGAAATACCGAAAAGGCTACAAGCAACTGGGATAAGAAGGAGGGATCCTCCGGCAATACCAGAGGCCCCACAGGCTGAGATTGCGGCAACTACACTAAGGACAAAGGCTGTCGCAAAGTCAACAGGGATTCCAAGAGTATTTACTGCAGCAAGGGTTAGAACGTTAATGGTAATCGCTGCCCCTGCCATGTTGATAGTAGAACCGAGTGGGATAGAAACCGAATAGGTATCTGGATCCAGTCCAAGGTCGTGACAAAGTTTCATGTTGACAGGGATGTTAGCCGCAGAACTACGAGTGAAGAAGGCTGTAACACCGCTGACACGCAAACATTTCCAAACGAGAGGATAAGGATTTCTCTTCATAAAGAGGAAGGCAATTAGTGGATTGACTACCAGAGCTACAAAGAACATGGTTGTCACCAAGAGGGCAAGCAAGATTCCATAGTTAGCTAGGCTTCCGATTCCCTTATCAGAGATGGTTTTGAAGACAAGACCAAGGATACCAAATGGAGCTAGGTTGATAATCCATTCGACAATCTTAGAAGTCACATCAGCCATAGTTTTCAGCAATTCTTTACTATTTTTGCTGGCCTCTCTCATAGCAATCCCGAAAACAACTGCCCAAGATAAGATACCGATGTAGTTAGCAGTAACGAGGGCATTGACTGGATTGTCAACCAGTTTGAGCAAGAGATTGCTAAGGACCTGGCCAATTCCATCTGGTGGTGCGATTTCTGTATTGGCACTATTTAAGGTAATCTCAACAGGGACAATGAAGCTTGCTAGGACAGCAACAAGTGCCGCTGCAAAGGTTCCTACCAAGTAAAGGAAGATAACCGTTTTCATGTTGCTATCTTGTCCCTTTTGATGTTGGGAAAGGGCGTTAGCAACGAGGGCAAAGACTAGAATAGGTGCGATGGCTTTTAGACCGCCAACAAAGAGATCTCCGAGTAGACCAATTCCTGAAATGTTAGGAAGTGTCAGTCCTAGGGTTCCTCCAATAAGCATACCAATCAAAATCCGTTTGATTAGGCTTGCCTTATTCCAAGCATGAATGATTTTTTTCATAACAATCTCCTTTGTTGTGTAATGTTTATGATTATAGTATAAATATGAGCTAAAATCAAGAATTTTCTGTCTATTTTGGCTATTATTTTTGAATATTTATGGAGATTCATCACTTGTGAAAGTATGGTATAATAAATGAAAGGAGTTTTCTATGAAAGAATTTATTCAAACCTACCTCAATAAGCTTGATGTTACAACGATTATTGAAAATATCTTAACCAAGTTACTTTCTCTGTTATTCCTATTTTTACTCTTTTATATAGCTAAGAAATTGCTCCATACCATGGTAAAGAGAATTATCAAACCTTCTCTAAAAATGTCTCGTCATGATGTCGGGCGTCAGAAAACCATCTCACGTTTATTAGAGAATGTGTTTAATTATACCCTTTATTTCTTTTTGCTTTATTGTATCTTGTCTATTTTGGGTTTGCCAGTTTCTAGTTTGCTTGCTGGAGCCGGGATTGCTGGGGTGGCTATTGGTATGGGAGCCCAAGGCTTTCTATCTGATGTTATCAATGGCTTTTTCATCCTCTTTGAACGTCAACTGGATGTAGGAGATGAAGTTGTTTTGACAAATGGTCCTATTACTGTATCGGGCAAGGTCGTCAGCGTCGGCATTCGAACAACGCAACTCAGAGGAGAAGACCAGGTTCTGCACTTCGTTCCCAATCGGAATATCACCGTTGTCAGCAATTTCTCTCGTACAGACCAGGCCTGAAATTTTAGCAGATTTATGGTACAATAGAAAGAGTTTGGTAAAGGAGAGAAGATGTTTTTAGAAAAACAGTTGGGCAATGGTTGCGCCTGGATTAACCTAGATTTAGACAAGTTGAAAAAACTAGAGGACCTTTCTGAAATCTACGGTTTGGACAAGGAAACCATCGAATATGCGCTGGATAGAAATGAGCGTGCCCACATGGATTATCACCGTGAAAATGGGACTGTGACCTTTATCTACAATGTCTTGAACTTGAAAAAGGATAAGGAATACTATGAAGCTTTTCCCATGACCTTTATCGTGGAACATCGCCGCCTAATTACCATTAGCAATACTAAGAACGCCTATGTCATTGAACAGATGACCCGTTATCTGGAGAGTCATGACATGCTTTCGATTTACAAGTTTCTCTTTGCCAGTCTGGAAATCATCAGCAATGCCTACTATCCTGTCATCGAGCAGATGGATAAGAGTAAGGACGAGGTCAATGGCCTCTTGCGGCAGCGGACGACTAAGAAAAACCTTTTTGCCCTTTCCGACTTGGAGACTGGTATGGTTTACCTCACTGCGGCTGCCAAGCAAAATCGCATGTTGCTGGAGCATATTCAAGGGCATGCCCTCTATCGCAGTTTTAACGAGATTGAGAGAGAACAGTTTGATGATGCCATGATTGAGGCTCATCAGCTGGTATCCATGACAGACTTGATTTCTCAAGTCCTCCAACAACTATCAGCATCTTACAACAACATCCTAAACAATAATCTGAATGATAATTTGACAACTCTTACCATCATTTCAGTCTTGCTAGCGGTTTTGGCAGTAGTGACAGGCTTTTTCGGAATGAATGTTCCCCTACCTTTAACAGATGAACCCCATGCTTGGCTCTACATCAGTTTGGCTAGTGCAGGTTTATGGATTGTTTTATCATTGTTATTAAGGAAAATTGCGAAAAAAAGTTAAGAAAAGGAGCCAGAATGGCGATTGAAAATTACATGCCAGATTTTGCTGTGGAAGCAGTCTATGATCTGACAGTCTCAAGCCTGCAGGCGCAGGGAATCAAGGCTGTTTTGGTCGATTTGGATAATACCCTCATTGCTTGGAACAACCCTGACGGGACGCCAGAGATGAAGCAATGGTTACATGATCTTCAGGATGCGGGCATTCGCATTATCGTGGTCTCAAATAACACTAAGAAACGCGTCCAACGAGCAGTTGAGAAGTTTGGGATTGATTACGTTTATTGGGCTCTGAAGCCCTTCACATTTGGGATTGACCGTGCCATGAAGGAATTTCACTATGAGAAAAGTGAAGTGGTCATGGTTGGCGACCAGCTCATGACAGATATTCGAGCAGCCCACCGTGCTGGCATTCGCTCGATTTTAGTCAAACCCTTGGTCCAACATGACTCGATCAAAACGCAGATTAACCGAGCTCGTGAGCGCCGTGTCATGCGAAAAATCACTGAAACGTACGGACCGATTACATATAAAAAAGGAATTTAACTATGGAAGAAATTCTCTGTATTGGTTGTGGAGCAACCATTCAGACGACAAACAAGGCTGATCTTGGTTTTACTCCCCAGTCGGCACTTGAAAAAGGTTTGGAGACTGGTGAAGTCTATTGCCAACGCTGTTTCCGTCTCCGCCACTACAATGAAATCACGGATGTCCAGTTGACGGATGATGATTTCCTCAAGCTTTTGCACGAGGTGGGAGACAGTGATGCTTTAGTGGTAAATGTCATTGATATCTTTGACTTTAATGGCTCTGTTATCCCAGGCTTGCCACGTTTTGTCTCGAGGAACGATGTTCTCTTGGTGGGAAATAAAAAAGATATCCTCCCTAAGTCAGTTAAGATGGGCAAGATTAGCCAGTGGCTCATGGAACGTGCCCACGAAGAAGGACTTCGTCCTGTGGATGTCGTCCTAACTTCAGCCCAAAATAAACATGCCATTAAGGAAGTCATTGACAAGATTGAACACTACCGTAAGGGCCGCGATGTCTATGTGGTCGGTGTAACCAACGTTGGAAAATCAACTCTTATCAATGCTATTATCCAAGAAATCACAGGTGACCAGAATGTCATCACGACTTCGCGCTTCCCAGGGACAACCTTAGACAAGATTGAGATTCCGCTTGACGACGGATCTTATATCTACGATACACCGGGGATTATCCACCGCCACCAGATGGCCCACTACTTGACGGCCAAAAACCTCAAGTATGTCAGCCCCAAAAAGGAAATCAAACCTAAAACCTATCAGCTCAATCCTGAACAAACCCTGTTTTTAGGAGGTCTCGGACGTTTTGACTTTATATCAGGAGAAAAACAAGGTTTCACTGCCTTCTTTGACAATGAACTTAAACTTCACCGTACCAAGCTTGAAGGCGCTAGTGCTTTCTATGACAAGCACCTTGGAAGCCTTCTTACACCACCAAATAGCAAGGAAAAAGAAGATTTTCCAAAACTGGTCCAGCATGTATTTAACATTAAGGAAAAGACAGACCTAGTCATCTCAGGACTCGGCTGGATCCGTGTAACAGGCACAGCAAAAGTCGCCGTCTGGGCACCAGAAGGCGTCGCCGTCGTCGCACGAAAAGCAATCATTTAAACAAAGAAAGGAAAGGGTTGTCTGAATTCGGGCGAGCAAGGCGAGCCCCATAGAGAATACTTTTCACTGTGGTGTTAGTTGGTACAAGTGATTGTACCAACTGCGGAAAATTTGAGACCTTAGGCTCAAATTTTAGTCATGAAAGTCCGAAGGACTTTGCTGACGTCCGTCACCACTTCAGAAAAGTATAAAAAGAAACTCTTTTAAAGAAATTATGTCATTAACATCAAAACAACGTGCCTTCCTCAACAGCCAGGCACACACCCTCAAACCCATCATCCAAATCGGGAAAAATGGTCTCAACGACCAAATCAAAACCAGCGTTCGCCAAGCTCTTGACGCACGTGAATTGATCAAGGTTACTCTTTTGCAAAACACAGATGAAAATATCCATGAAGTAGCTGAAATTTTGGAAGAAGAAATCGGTGTGGATACAGTCCAAAAAATCGGACGCATCTTGATTTTGTTTAAACAATCCAGTAAGAAAGAAAATCGCAAGATTTCTAAAAAAGTCAAAGAAATCTAAAAACCTACTCCAAATAACTGTTTTTACAGAGAAATAAAGGAGACTAGCCTATGGCAATCGAACTATTGACTCCCTTTACCAAGGTAGAGTTGGAGCCAGAAATAAAGGAGAAAAAACGCAAACAAGTCGGGATTTTAGGGGGAAATTTTAACCCTGTTCACAATGCCCATCTCATTGTTGCGGATCAAGTGCGCCAGCAGTTGGGACTGGACCAGGTTCTGATCATGCCTGAATACCAACCTCCTCATGTTGATAAAAAGGAAACCATTCCTGAACACCATCGTCTCAAGATGCTTGAGTTGGCGATTGAGGGGATTGAAGGTCTGGCCATTGAAACTATTGAGTTAGAGCGCAAGGGAATTTCCTACACCTACGACACCATGAAGATTTTAACAGAGAAGAATCCAGACACGGATTATTACTTTATCATCGGTGCCGATATGGTGGACTATCTGCCTAAGTGGTACCGAATTGATGAACTGGTAGATATGGTTCAGTTTGTGGGAGTTCAGCGCCCACGCTACAAGGCAGGGACTTCCTATCCAGTTATCTGGGTGGATGTGCCTCTCATGGATATCTCGTCCAGCATGGTGCGTGACTTCCTTGCCCAAGGTTGGAAACCTAATTTTCTCCTACCTCAGCCAGTGTTAGACTACATCGAGAAGGAGGGGCTCTACTGATGTCTTATCAAGACTATATCAACTGCTCTCGTGAGGCTTTGTTGGAAAAAATGGCAGAGCTTCTACCCGAGAAACGGTTAACCCATTGCTTGGGTGTGGAGCGTGCAGCCATAGAACTGGCTCAGCGATTTGGAATCGATGCCGAGAAAGCAGGTCTAGCCGGCCTTCTTCATGACTATGCAAAAAAGCTGTCAGATCAGGAATTTCTGGACTTGATTGACCGTTATCAACTAGATTCTGACCTCAAAAATTGGGGCAATAATGTCTGGCATGGTATGGTTGGCATCTACAAGATTCAGGAAGACTTGGATTTGCATGATCCAGAAATTCTGCGAGCTATTGAAATCCATACAGTCGGGGCTGACCAGATGACTGATTTTGATAAGGTTATCTACGTCGCAGACTATATAGAGCATAATCGAGCCTTTCCTGGAGTGGATGTAGCGCGTGAGATTGCAAGTATATCGCTTAATAAGGCGGTGGCCTACGAAACAGCTCGTACCGTGGAACATCTAGCCCATCAGGGATTCCCCATCTATCCCCAAACCCTTGAAACCTATAACGCCTTTGTGCACTATTTGAAAGAGGACTAAATGAACGAAAAAGAATTACTAGAACTAGTCGTGAAAGCGGCTGATGAGAAACGTGCGGAGGATATCCTCGCACTTGACGTACAAGAATTGACCAGCGTGACGGACTACTTTGTGATCACTAGCTCAATGAATAGCCGTCAGTTGGATGCTATCGCTGATAATATCCGTGAAAAAGTAGCCCAAGCAGGCTTTAAAGGCAGTCATGTCGAAGGCGATGCAGCTGGAGGTTGGGTTTTGCTGGACCTCGGTGCTGTTGTTGTGCATGTCTTTTCAGAAGAAATGCGTGCCCACTATAACTTAGAAAAACTATGGCATGAGGCAAAGTCAGTAGATATTTCAGAAGCTCTTGCTTAGAAGATGAACTCAGTTGTAGTCAACTGGGTTTTATTTGCTTATTTTAAAAAAAATGATAGAAAGGTAAAGGGCGAGTGGTGTTTGCCATTGACGCTCTTGGTATCATGATTATGGCAACTTATGAAACTTTTGCGGCTGTTTACGATGCGGTCATGGACGACAGTTTATACGATAGATGGACGGATTTTTCTCTGCGTCACTTGCCTAAGACCAAGGGGAGAAAGAAACTCTTAGAATTGGCTTGTGGGACAGGAATTCAATCTGTGCGCTTCTCTCAGGCTGGTTTTGAAGTGACTGGACTTGACTTGAGTGCGGATATGTTGAAGATTGCTGAGAAGAGAGCTTCTTCAGCCAAACAAAAGATTGACTTTATTGAAGGCAATATGCTGGATTTGTCCAAGGCAGGTCAATATGACTTTGTCACTTGTTATTCGGACTCTGTCTGCTATATGCAGGATGAAGTCGAAGTAGGGGATGTTTTTAAGGAAGTCTATAATGCCCTCGACGAAGATGGCATCTTCATCTTTGATGTGCATTCGACCTACCAGACAGATGAAGTTTTTCCAGGCTATTCCTACCATGAAAATGCGGAAGATTTTGCCATGCTCTGGGATACCTATGAGGACGCTGCACCTCACTCAATCGTGCATGAGTTGACCTTCTTTATCAAGGAAGAGGATGGTTCCTTTAGTCGTCACGATGAAGTGCATGAGGAGAGGACTTATGAGGTTCTGACCTATGATATTTTGCTGGAACAGGCTGGTTTCAAGTCCTTCAAACTCTATGCGGACTTTGAGGACAAGGAACCAACAGAAACCAGTACCCGTTGGTTTTTTGTCGCTCAGAAGTAGGAGATTATCATGATAAAAGGAGATTATTGCTTATTAGCATTTATTTTAATTTATTTTGTATTTTACTACGTAAAATTTCGAGGTGAGATTAAAATAAAATCAATCACGGAAATAAAAGTAGAATTTCAAAATGATATTGATTTTATACATACCAACATATCTTTTAAGAACTGGAAAAAGGGAATTGTGTCAATTTGTTGGATCATAATAGAAATTATTTTCGTTGTGTTTTTATTAATATTGGGTATTCCTCTACTAATTTTAAAAAAACCTCTATTACTTTTGAAGAAGATTGTAATTTATGAAACTGATAATAAATTTGAATTCTTTAAATATGTTATACTTCCTATGAGTTTGGCGTATTTATTTATAGAGTATTCCAAAACTGTAAATATAAGTAATACATCTGTAAATATGATAATTTGTTTTGGAGATAAAATTATAAAATTGATCAGTGAATATTCGATTATTCCAAAAGCTTTGTTATCCATTTTCGTTGTATGTTATGTAATCAAATGGTCATTAAAAAACGATACAGATTTTATTAAAGAATTGTTTGAGTATTTTTGGAACTGGCTTAAAATTATTATAGTTGCCTTACTATTTATTTTAATCGTTGGATCTTATGTTCTCCTTTTAGACGAAATAAAAAAATTTAGTTCTAATTTAGATCCATATACGATTATACCGATATTTATTGCTAGTTGTATTGTTACATCCAAGATAATTGTTAGATTAATAGTTGTTAAAAGTAATAATGTGTCAATGAAGGTTAAAGACACCCATTTAGAGCAAAAAGGAAATATAGACGTAGGAGAATAGCATGACCATCACAGGTATTATCGCGGAGTTTAATCCTTTTCATAATGGGCATAAATACCTGCTGGATCAGGCTGAGGGACTGAAAGTCGTGGCTATGTCAGGGAATTTCATGCAGCGTGGAGAGCCTGCAATTGTGGACAAGTGGACACGGGCTCAGATGGCACTGGAAAATGGCGCAGACTTGGTAGTGGAATTGCCCTTTTTAGTTAGTGTTCAGGCAGCAGATTTCTTTGGCCAAGGAGCTGTGGATATCTTGACTCGTTTAGGCATTGATACTCTAGCCTTTGGGACAGAGGAAGTTCTGGATTACCAGAAAATAGCTGACCTATACACAGAGCAGGGGGCTGAGATGGAGCAATTTGTGGAAAAACTGCCTGATTCCCTCTCTTATCCACAGAAGACACAGACCATGTGGAAGGAATTTGCAGGTCTTGATTTTTCAGGCAATACGCCCAATCATGTCCTTGCTCTTTCCTATGCCAAGGCAGTTGCTGGACGAAACATCAAGTTGCATCCGATTCAGCGCCAGGGGGCAGGTTATCATTCTGTGGACAAGGATGTGGACTTTGCCTCGGCGACAGCACTACGTCAGCATCAATCAGACCAAGATTTCTTAGAACACTTTATGCCTTCTGTTAACCTTTTTGAGCAGGCCAGTAAGGTGAGCTGGGATGACTATTTTTCTTTGCTCTGCTATCAAATCTTGTCAAATCCCGACCTAACCACCATCTATCAGGTCAATCAAGAAATGGCAGTGCGCATCAAGGATGCTATCAAGATAGTCCAATCTGTGGAAGACTTGGTTGAAGCGGTTGCGACCAAGCGTTACACCAAGGCGCGTGTCAGACGCCTCTTGACCTATATCTTGGTGCAGGCTAGAGAAGGTGACTTGCCAGAAGCCATTCATGTCCTTGGATTTACTGAAAAAGGCAGGCAACATCTCAAGTCTTTGAAAGGTCAGGTCAGTCTAGTCAGCCGAATTGGCAAAGAACCTTGGGATGTCATGACTCAAAAGGCAGACCAGATTTACCAACTAGGAAATCTAAGTATAGCAGAACAGAATTTTGGAAGAGTACCGATTAGAATAGAAACAAACTAAGTCTACTGAAATGTAGGCTTTTTGAGATTTTTTACGAATAATACTCTTCGAAAATCTCTTCAAACCACGTCAACGTCGCCTTGCCGTACTCAAGTACAGCCTGCGGCTAGTTTCCTAGTTTGCTCTTTGATTTTCATTGAGTATAAATAGATAGAAAAGAAAATCTTGTACAAGTTCCTGACAATTTCTTTCTTTTTGTGTATAATAGTGGAAAAGAGGTAAAACGAGGTATGGTTATGGAAGCAGTTCTTTACTCAACATTCCGAAATCATTTAAAAGACTACATGAAAAAGGTAAATGATGAATTTGAGCCTTTGACGGTGGTTAATAAAAATCCAGATGAGGACATTGTAGTTCTTTCAAAGAGCGAATGGGATAGTATCCAAGAAACACTGAGAATCGCTCAAAATAAGGAACTTTCTGATAAGGTTTTGCGAGGAATGGCTCAAGTTCGTGCTGGAAGCACTCAAGTCCATGTTATTGAGGAGTAAGAAATGCTGCTCAAGTTTACAGAAGATGCCTGGGTTGATTATTGCTACTGGCAAACTCAGGACAAGAAAACGTTAAAAAGAATCAATAAACTAATCAAGGATATTCAACGTGATCCCTTTACAGGAATAGGTAAGCCAGAACCACTCAAGTATGACTACCAAGGAGCCTGGTCACGTCGTATTGATGCAGAAAATCGCTTGATTTATATGATGGATGGAGATAGCGTGGCTTTCTTGTCCTTTAAAGATCATTACTAAGTCTACTGCGAAGTAGGCTTTTTCTATAATTTTTACTAAGCTATAACTTCTAAGAAATAGAGATTGAACTAATAAATTTTAGGTAAACGTGCTCAAAATTCCTCAAAACATATTCTATTTTAGGTTTGTGAAAATCACTTTTTTATGGTAGAATGTAAAAGAATGTATGTCATTCGGAATAACAATAAAATGAGGTAAAAACATGGAAATCATGTCGCTTGCGATTGCTGTTTTTGCCGTCATCATTGGTTTAGTCATTGGATATGTCAGCATCTCAGCTAAGATGAAATCATCTCAGGAAGCTGCAGAGTTGATGCTTTTAAATGCTGAACAAGAAGCAACTAATTTACGTGGACAAGCTGAGCGTGAAGCGGATTTACTTGTTAATGAAGCTAAACGTGAAAGCAAGTCTCTTAAAAAAGAAGCACTATTGGAGGCCAAAGAAGAAGCCAGAAAATACCGTGAAGAAGTGGACGCTGAATTCAAATCAGAACGTCAAGAACTCAAACAAATCGAAAGTCGTTTGACAGAGAGAGCTGCTAGCCTTGATCGTAAGGACGACAATTTGACGAGTAAAGAACAAACACTTGAACAAAAAGAACAAAGTATTTCTGATAGAGCGAAAAACCTTGATGCGCGTGAAGAGCAATTAGAGGAAGTCGAAAGACAAAAAGAAGCAGAACTAGAGCGTATTGGTGCTCTGTCTCAGGCAGAAGCACGAGATATTATCTTGGCACAGACAGAGGAAAACTTGACCAAGGAGATTGCTAGCCGTATTCGCGAAGCTGAGCAAGAGGTCAAGGAACGTTCTGACAAAATGGCCAAGGATATCCTGGTTCAAGCTATGCAACGTATCGCTGGTGAATATGTAGCGGAGTCAACAAACTCAACAGTTCATCTGCCAGACGATACTATGAAGGGACGTATTATTGGTCGTGAAGGTCGTAACATTCGTACCTTTGAAAGTTTGACAGGGGTCGATGTGATTATCGACGATACGCCAGAAGTGGTGACCTTGTCAGGTTTTGACCCGATTCGTCGTGAGATTGCCCGTATGACTATGGAAATGTTGCTCAAAGATGGTCGTATCCACCCAGCTCGTATCGAAGAGTTGGTTGAGAAAAACCGTCAAGAGATTGACAATAAGATCCGTGAATATGGTGAGGCTGCTGCCTATGAAATTGGTGCGCCGAACCTTCATCCAGACTTGATGAAGATTATGGGACGTTTGCAGTTCCGTACTTCTTATGGACAAAATGTTTTGCGTCATTCGATTGAGGTTGCTAAGTTGGCTGGTATCATGGCGAGCGAGCTTGGTGAAAATGCGGCTCTTGCCCGTCGTGCTGGTTTCCTTCACGATATTGGGAAAGCCATTGACCGCGAGGTTGAAGGTAGCCACGTTGAAATCGGTATGGAATTGGCACGTAAGTACAAGGAACATCCAGTTGTGGTCAATACGATTGCTAGTCACCACGGCGATGTAGAACCTGAAAGCGTCATTGCAGTGATCGTTGCTGCAGCAGACGCCTTGAGCGCAGCTCGTCCAGGTGCTCGTAGTGAGTCTCTTGAAAGCTACATCAAGCGTCTCCATGATTTGGAAGAAATTGCTAACGGCTTTGAAGGGGTACAAAATAGCTTTGCCCTTCAAGCAGGACGTGAAATCCGCATCATGGTAAATCCAGGACAAATCAAGGACGACAAAGTCACAATCTTGGCTCACAAAGTTCGTGAGAAAATTGAAAACAATCTAGATTACCCAGGAAATATCAAGGTAACCGTGATTCGTGAACTTCGTGCAGTAGATTATGCTAAATAAATAAGAAAGAGCAGTTGAAAAATTACTGCTTTTTTGTTACACTAGATAGAAAGACTGTAAAGGATAATCTGGCTTTTTGCCATTATTCTAGAGAAATGTTATTTCACAGACTGACTAAAAGGAGACACAATGGCAGACCGAGGCTTACTAATCGTTTTTTCTGGTCCTTCAGGGGTTGGAAAAGGAACGGTTAGAAGAGAGATTTTTGAGAGTTCTGAAAACCAATTTCAATACTCTGTATCGATGACGACACGTGCACAACGTCCTGGAGAAGTGGATGGTGTTGACTATTTCTTCCGTACTCGTGAAGAGTTTGAAGAGCTGATTCGTCAAGGACAGATGTTGGAATACGCAGAATATGTCGGCAACTACTATGGAACTCCTCTGACCTATGTCAATGAAACCTTGGACAAGGGAATCGATGTTTTCCTTGAAATTGAAGTTCAAGGTGCTCTTCAGGTCAAGAAAAAGGTTCCAGATGCTGTCTTTATCTTCCTGACACCACCAGATTTGGATGAATTGCAAGATCGTTTGGTAGGTCGTGGAACAGACAGTGCAGAAGTGATTGCCCAACGAATTGAAAAAGCCAAGGAAGAAATTGCCCTCATGCGTGAGTATGATTATGCGATTGTCAACGATCAGGTGCCCCTAGCTGCTGAGCGTGTCAAACGTGTTATTGAAGCAGAGCACTTCCGTGTGGATCGTGTCATTGGTCACTATCAGGAGATGTTACCCAAATCTCCAACTACCCGATAAAATTTAGAAAATAGGTACAAGCAAATGATGTTAAAACCCTCTATTGATACCTTGCTTGACAAGGTTCCTTCAAAATATTCACTCGTAATCTTGGAAGCAAAACGTGCCCACGAATTGGAAGCAGGTGCGCCAGCAACTCAAGGTTTCAAATCTGAAAAATCAACTCTTCGCGCTTTAGAAGAAATCGAATCAGGAAACGTTACAATTCACCCAGATCCAGAAGGAAAACGTGAAGCAGTGCGTCGCCGTATCGAAGAAGAAAAACGCCGCAAAGAAGAAGAAGAAAAGAAAATCAAAGAGCAAATCGCTAAAGAAAAAGAAGATGGTGAAAAAATTTAAGGTTGGGGGGACTCAATCTTATTTTTTCTATTGTAAGAATGTACTGACAAGGAGGAGGTGAGAAGATGGCTATAGCCAAGATTATTGTGGATGTGCCTTTGATGCAGACGGACCAGCCCTATAGTTACAGGATTCCTGAGGAATTTGAGGAAATGCTAGAAGTTGGGATGCGGGTTCATGTGCCTTTTGGTAAGGGCAATCGCCTGATTCAAGGGATTGTTCTTGGTTTGGATTCTCAATCATCTAAAGAAGAGATGGAGCAAGATTTAAAAGATATTGCGGAGGTGCTGGATTTTTCTCCTGTTCTCACGCAAGAACAACTCTGGCTGGCTGAGGAGTTACGCAAGTCCGTCTTCTCCTATAAAATCTCCATTCTCAAGTCCATGCTTCCAGGATTTCTGAACTCCAGCTATGATAAGATTCTCTATCCTATGGCAGGTCTGAGTCAGGAAGACCGAGAGCGCTTGTTTGGTTCTGAAGATTCACTAGCCTTTTCTTCTTTGGATTTAGGTAAGCAAGCTGAAATGATGCGTTTGACTAGAAAAGGCCTGCTTGGTTTGGAATATCAGGCAATTGATCAAAAGAAGGTCAAGACCCAGTCTTGGTATGAGGTGAATCTTGCTCGATTAGAAGGTGTCGAGATTTCTGCACGCGCCAAGAAAAAGTTAGAACTGAGAGACTATTTGCTTTCTCATCCTGAGAGTGCTTCCTTGGCTAGTTTGCTAGAGTACTATTCACGGGAGCAAGTCAACTTCTTTGTAGAACAAGGTGCTGTTACCATAGTCCAAAAGGAAGTCCAACGCTCGGCTGCTTATTTTGAAGGAATTGAAGCAAGTAGACCTTTGGAGTTAAATCCAGAACAAAGACAGGCGCGTGATGCGGTTGTGAGTGCTATTGGCAGTCATCAGCCTCCCTTCCTCCTTCAAGGGATTACAGGAAGTGGGAAGACCGAGGTTTATTTGCAAATTATCCAAGGGGCCTTGGACAAGGGTAAAACTGCTATTTTGCTTGTGCCTGAGATTTCCCTGACGCCGCAAATGACGGAGCGTTTTATTGCTCGATTTGGTGAGAAAGTGGCCATTCTTCACTCAGGCCTTTCCAATGGTGAAAAGTATGACGAATGGCGCAAGGTTGAGCGTGGAGACGCTCAAGTTGTTGTTGGCGCCAGATCGGCCATCTTTGCTCCGCTGAAGAATCTAGGTGTTATGATTATCGATGAGGAGCATGAAGCGACTTATAAGCAGGACAGTAATCCCCGTTATCATGCTAGAGAGGTGGCTATTTTACGGGCCCAGTATAATCAAGCAGCTCTGGTACTTGGTTCAGCAACTCCTAGTCTGGAAAGCCGTGCGCGAGCTGGCAAAGGCGTCTATCAACACTTACGTCTGACCCAACGGGCAAATCCTCTAGCCACTATTCCCGAGGTTCAAGTGATTGATTTTCGGGACTATATCGGACAAAATGAGACGTCAAACTTTACGCCTCCCTTGCTAGAAGCCATCCAAGACCGTCTGGCTAAAAAAGAGCAGGTGGTTCTCATGCTCAATCGTCGTGGTTATTCTAGCTTTGTTATGTGTCGGGAGTGTGGAACGGTGGATACTTGTCCTAACTGTGACATTTCCTTGACCTTGCACATGGATACCAAGACCATGAACTGTCATTATTGTGGTTTCTCCAAGGATATCCCTCAGGTCTGTCCTAATTGTAAGAGTCGCAGCATTCATTACTATGGGACGGGAACACAGAAGGCTTATGACGAGCTGGCAGAACTCTTTCCCCAGGCCCGTATTTTGCGGATGGATGTGGATACGACTCGTAAGAAAGGAAGTCATCAAGCTCTACTTGACCAGTTTGGACGTGGGGCAGCGGATATCTTGCTAGGTACTCAGATGATTGCCAAGGGTTTGGATTTTCCCAATGTGACCCTAGTCGGAGTTCTCAATGCGGATACAGCTTTAAATCTGCCTGATTTCCGTTCTTCTGAAAGAACTTTCCAGCTCTTGACTCAGGTGGCAGGTCGGGCAGGACGTGCTGAAAAAGCTGGGCAGGTCTTGATTCAGTCTTACAATCCTCAGCACTACGCTATTCGATTTGCCAAGGATCAGGATTACGAAGGCTTTTATGCCTATGAAATGGGAATCAGACGACAACTTGGTTATCCACCTTACTATTTCACGATTGGTATTACCCTTTCTCACAAGAAAGAAGAAGAGGTGGTCAAACGTGCCTATGAAGTCATGAACATTTTGCGGTCAGGCTTGTCAGAGACCAGTAACATTCTTGGGCCAACGCCCAAACCCATTGCCCGTACTCACAACCTCTATCATTACCAGATTTTAATTAAATATCGTTTAGAAGATGAGCTGGGGCCGACCCTCAACCAGGTCTTGGCCTTGACTCAAGAACGGGAAAATAGTGAGCTCCGTCTTAGCATTGACCATGAGCCACAGCAATTTTTATAAGAAGGAGAAGAAATGACAAAATTAATCTTTATGGGGACACCCGACTTTTCAGCAACTGTCTTAAAAGGACTTTTGACAGATGACCGTTATGAAATTCTAGCTGTTGTAACCCAGCCAGACCGTGCTGTTGGTCGTAAAAAAGTTATCCAAGAAACCCCAGTCAAGCATGCTGCCAAGGAGGCAGGTCTTCCTATCTACCAACCTGAAAAATTATCTGGAAGTCCAGAGATGGAAGCTATTATGAATTTAGGAGCAGATGGAATTGTGACTGCTGCTTTTGGGCAGTTTCTCCCGAGTAAACTCCTTGATAGCATGGACTTTGCAGTCAATGTTCACGCTTCCCTCCTTCCTAAACACCGTGGTGGAGCGCCGATCCATTATGCCTTGATTCAAGGGGATGATGAAGCTGGTGTGACCATTATGGAGATGGTTAAGGAAATGGATGCAGGAGATATGATTTCTCGTCGCAGTATTCCTATCACGGATGAGGACAATGTCGGTACCTTGTTTGAAAAATTGGCGCTAGTTGGCCGTGATTTGCTTTTGGACACTTTGCCTGCCTATATTGCTGGTGAAATCAAACCTGAACCTCAGGATCCAAGTCAGGTTACTTTCTCTCCAAATATCAAGCCAGAAGAAGAAAAACTAGATTGGACTAAGACCAATCGTCAACTTTTCAATCAGATCCGTGGAATGAACCCCTGGCCTGTTGCCCATACTTTCCTTAAGGGGGACCGCTTTAAGATTTATGAAGCCCTAGCAGTAGAAGGTCAGGGAAATCCAGGGGAGATTCTCTCTATCGGCAAGAAAGAATTGATTGTCGCAACGGCTCAAGGAGCTCTTTCCCTCAAACAAGTGCAGCCAGCTGGTAAGCCTAAGATGGACATTGCTTCCTTCCTCAATGGAGTTGGACGTACATTGACTGTAGGAGAACGATTTGGTGACTAAAGTAGAAACGGCTAGAAGTTTAGCCCTAGCAGTATTAGAGGATGTTTTTATCAGTCAAGCATACTCAAATATCGCCTTAAATAAGCATCTCAAGGGAAGTCAACTTTCGGCAGCAGACAAGGGCTTGGTGACCGAGCTGGTCTATGGAACGGTAGCCCGCAAATTGACTCTGGAATGGTACCTATCCCACTTTATCGAAGACAGAGACCAGTTAGACAGCTGGCTTTATGTTCTGCTTCTCATGAGTGCCTACCAACTCCGCTATCTGGACAAGATTCCAGACCATGCTGTGGTCAATGAAGCAGTGGAATTGGCCAAAATTCGTAAAAAGGGCAGTGAAAAATTGGTCAACGCTGTCCTTCGTCGTATCCTGCGTGAAGGTTGGCCAGATATTGCCAGCATTAAGCGAAAAAACAAGCGTGATTCCATTGCCTATTCTCTCCCAGTTTGGCTAGTTGCCAAACTCAAGGAAGAATACGGAGAAGAGCGAGCACAAGCTATTTTTGAAAGTCTTTTGGTGCGTAACAAGGCCAGCATTCGTGTAACAGACTTAGGACGAAAAGAGGAAATCCAAGCCTTGTTGGAGGCCAGTGATTCATCCTTGTCTCCTTCTGGTTTGGTTAAGGAGCAGGGGCATTTTGCAGGCCATGATTTGTTTGAGGATGGAGCCATTACCATCCAAGACGAGTCCAGTCAGCTTGTTGCTCCGACGCTTGATTTACAAGGTGATGAGCAGGTTCTAGATGCCTGTGCGGCTCCGGGTGGAAAAACAGCCCATATAGCTTCTTATCTCACAACAGGTCAGGTTACGGCTTTGGACCTTTACGATCACAAGTTGGACTTAATTCAAGAAAATGCCCAACGTTTGGGGGTTGTAGATCGGGTTCAAACGCAAAAATTGGATGCCAGAAAGGTGCATGAGTTTTTTGGTCAGGATTCTTTTGATAAGATTTTGGTGGATGCTCCCTGTTCAGGAATTGGTCTTCTACGCCGAAAACCAGACATCAAATACAATAAAGAAACGGCAGATTTCGCGTCCTTGCAGGAAATTCAGCTAGAAATATTAGGTAGTGTTTGTCAAACACTACGTAAAGGTGGTATAATAACTTATAGTACCTGTACTATTGTCTCAGAGGAGAACTTTCAAGTCGTACAGGCATTTTTAGAAAGTCATCCTGAATTTGAGCAGGTAACACTAGAACATGAATGTAAGGATATCATGAAAGATGGCTGTATCCTCATCACACCTGAATTGTATGGAAGTGATGGATTCTTCATCAGTCAATTTCGCAAGATATCGGATTAGGAAGGAACTAACACATGGAAATTTCATTATTAACAGATGTTGGTCAGAAACGAACAAATAACCAAGACTATGCCAACCACTATGTCAATAGAGCTGGACGTACCATGATTATCCTAGCTGATGGTATGGGAGGTCATCGCGCAGGGAATATCGCTAGTGAGATGGCGGTAACAGACCTGGGTGTAGCTTGGGTTGATACACAAATCGATACGGTTAATGAAGTGCGTGAATGGTTTGCTAACAACCTTGAGATTGAAAATCAAAGGATTAACCAATTGGGACAAAATGAAGCCTATAAAGGAATGGGAACAACCCTTGAGGCTGTAGCCATTATTGATAATCAGGCTATCTATGCCCACATTGGGGATTCTCGTATCGGTTTGATTCGTGGAGAAGAATACCACCAGTTAACGAGCGACCATTCTTTGGTCAATGAATTGCTTAAGGCAGGTCAATTGACGCCAGAAGAAGCTGCTAGCCATCCACAGAAAAATATTATTACTCAATCTATTGGTCAAAAAGATGAAATTCAGCCTGATTTTGGAATAATCACCCTTGAGCCTGGGGACTATCTCTTACTCAATAGTGATGGCTTGACAAATATGATTTCAGGAAGTGAGATTTCTGATATTGTAACCAGCGATATTTCTTTGGCAGATAAGGCAGCAACCTTGATTCGTTTTGCCAATAATGCAGGTGGTTTAGACAATATCACAGTTGCCCTTATTGCTGTTAATGAGGAGGCAACAGAATGATCCAAATCGGCAAGATTTTTGCCGGGCGGTATCGGATTCTCAAACAGATTGGTCGAGGAGGCATGGCAGATGTCTATTTGGCCAAGGATTTGATTCTAGACGGGGAAGAAGTGGCAGTTAAGGTCCTGAGGACCAACTACCAGACAGACCCGATTGCTGTGGCTCGTTTTCAGCGGGAAGCGAGAGCTATGGCAGATTTGGACCATCCTCATATCGTTCGGATTACAGATATCGGTGAAGAAGAGGGACAACAGTATCTCGCAATGGAATATGTTGCTGGATTAGACCTCAAACGCTATATCAAGGAACATCACCCTCTTTCAAATGAAGAAGCGGTTCGAATCATGGGACAAATCCTCTTGGCTATGCGCTTAGCCCATACTCGAGGAATTGTTCACAGGGATTTGAAACCGCAAAATATCCTTTTGACCCCAGATGGGACTGCCAAGGTTACAGACTTTGGGATTGCAGTAGCCTTTGCAGAGACGAGTTTGACTCAGACCAACTCAATGCTAGGTTCCGTTCATTATTTATCGCCAGAGCAGGCGCGTGGCTCTAAAGCGACTGTACAGAGTGATATCTATGCCATGGGGATTATTTTCTATGAGATGTTGACTGGCCATATCCCTTACGATGGGGATAGTGCAGTGACCATCGCCCTCCAGCATTTCCAGAAACCACTGCCATCGGTTATAGCCGAAAATCCATCTGTACCTCAGGCTTTAGAAAATGTTGTTATCAAGGCAACTGCCAAGAAATTGACAGATCGCTACAAGTCAGTCGCTGAGATGTATGTGGATTTATCTAGTAGTTTGTCTTATAATCGTCGTAATGAACCAAAGCTGGTCTTTGACGATGCGACTAAGACGGACACCAAGACTCTTCCTAAAGTTCCACAAAGTACCTTGACTTCTATTCCTAAAGCTCCGGTACAAGAGGGAAGACCTCAACCTAAGCCCCAGCCTCATCAAACAGAAAAAACGGTACCTAGTCCAAAGCCAACCAAACGCCGTCGCATGAAAGCACGTTATCCAATTTTATTTGCGACCTTCTTGTTAGTTGTGGCATCTTTAGTGTGGATTTTATATAGAACGCCCGCTACCATTGCCGTTCCAAAGGTGGCAGGTCAGACGGTTGCTGAGGCTAAAGAAGCGCTTAAGAAAGCCAATTTTGAGGTTGGTGAAGAAAAAACAGAGGCTAGTGATAAGGTTGAAGAAGGTCGTGTTATTCGTACCGATCCTGACGCTGGAACTGGTCGAAAAGAAGGAACAAAAATTAATTTGATTGTGTCTTCTGGTCAGCAATCCTTCCAACTTGGAAATTATCTTGGACGAAAATCTAGTGATGTAGTGGCAGAATTGAAAGGCAAGAAGGTTCCAGAAAATCTAATTAAGATTGAGGAAGAAGAATCCAACGAAATCGAAGCCGGCACAATCATGAAACAAAGTTTACCGGAGGGAACAACCTACGATCTTAGCAAGGCAACTCAAATAGTTTTGACAGTTGCTAAAAAAGTAAATTCGATTTCAATGCCAAGATATATAGGTTCAACTCGAGAATTTGCAGTTAATAATCTTACAGAGATATATGGAGTTAAAAAAGCTAATATCGAAGTTGTAGAAGTGTCTACTGCTCCTGAAGGAACAGCTGAGGAGACTGTTGTAGAGCAAAGTCCAAAACCGGGTGGAAAAATTGATTTAGCCAGCACACGTATTAAAATTTCGATTTATAAACCCAAAACACCACCATCAAGTTCCTCTTCAACGTCAGTTCAACGTGGTAACCAAGGTTCACCTACTACTCCAAATCAAGGGAATCAACAAGGTGGTCAGCAAGGAAATCAACAAGGAACGGTTCCTACTCCGACTCAACCAAATAGTGAAGGAAACCACGAAAATTCTCGTGATTAAACGAATCTTTGTCATGATTTCATGGCAAAGATTTTTTTTGAGTCCGGATTTGTGATAGAATAGAAGGAGTTGATAAAAGGAGGAAAGCATGGAAGAATCAAGAGAATTAAATGCCGTCATCGATGTGATTATGTTAGCTGGAACCATTCTTCTCAAAAGTGGCTCAGAGATTCATCGTGTAGAAGATACCATGATTCGTATTGCGCATTCGCAGGGGATTGTGGATTGCAATGTTCTTGCCATGCCTGCCGCTATCTTTTTCTCCATTGAAAATACCAATATTTCGCGAATGAAACGCGTGACTTCCTCTTCTTATAACATCGAGAAAGTCTGCGATGTGAACCAGATTTCTCGTCAGTTGGTAGGGGGGCAGATTGATTTAGAGACAGCCTTCAAGCAATTGAAGGCCTTGCAAGCCCAGCCCCTTCCTTATACTAAGTTGCAGGTAACTTTGGCTGCGACCTTTAGTGCTCCTTTCTTTTCTATTATGTTTAGTGGAAATATCTACGACGCACTTGGGGCAGGAGTGGCTACCTTATTTGGTTTTGCCTTTTCCCTCTATGTGGAGAAGTTTATCCGAATTCCCTTTGTGACAGCCTTTGCTGGAGCTTTTGTATTTGGGATGATTGCCCAGTTTTGGGCTCGCTACACAGGTTTTCCTTCAACGGCAGATTTGATTATAGCTGGTGCGGTCATGCCGTTTGTACCAGGGATTGCCTTGACCAATGCGGTTCGTGATATTATGACCAACCACATAAACTCTGGTATGAGTAAGATGTTTGAATCCCTGCTCATTACCCTTGCTTTAGGGGCGGGAACTTCTGTCGCCTTGGTATTGATGAATTAATATGACACTAACAACCTTTTTATTACAAGCAGTAGCAAGTCTTCTTGCTATTATCACTTTTTTAATTGTACTCAATGTTCAACGGTCTATGCTCTTACCAGGAGGAATTTTGGGCATGGCCGTCTGGCTAATTTATCTTTTGCTCAAGGAACCGACCAATGTTATTGTGGCTACTTTTATTGCAGCCATTATCGGTTCTTGTGTCAGCCAGATTTTAAGTATTCTTTATAAGACACCTGCTGTGGTCTTTATCTTGGCCATCTTGGCACCTCTGGTTCCGGGTTATCTCTCCTATCGGACAACTGCCTTTTTTGTGACGGGAGATTACAGTCATGCCATTGCTAGTGCAACCTTAGTTGTTATGTTGGCTTTGGTGATTTCCATTGGAATGGCTAGTGGAACAGTGATTCTCAGACTTTATTCTCACTTACGAAAACAGCATAATGGTTAGAATAATAAGGGACTTGATTTGGTGAATCAAGTCTTTTTTCTCTCTTTTACTGCTATTTGTGATAAAATAGTATAGAACGATTTTTTACAATGAATGATAAAACAGAGGTAAATATGACAATCGGTATTGATAAGATTGGTTTTGCGACCAGTCAATATGTCTTGAAATTACAAGACTTAGCAGAAGCGAGGGGAATTGACCCTGAAAAATTAAGTAAAGGACTCTTACTCAAGGAATTGAGTATTGCGCCTCTAACTGAGGATATCGTGACCTTGGCAGCCAGTGCAAGTGATTCTATTTTAACTGAGCAAGAAAGAGCAGAAATTGATATGGTCATTGTGGCTACTGAGTCAGGAATTGACCAGAGTAAAGCTGCGGCCGTCTTTGTACATGGTTTGCTGGGCATCCAGCCCTTTGCTCGTAGTTTTGAGATTAAAGAAGCCTGCTATGGAGCGACAGCGGCCCTTCATTATGCCAAATTGCATGTGGAAAATTCTCCAGAGTCCAAAGTTTTAGTTATTGCCAGTGATATTGCCAAATATGGTATTGAAACACCTGGAGAACCCACTCAGGGTGCTGGAAGTGTGGCCATGTTGATTACACAGAATCCACGCATTATGGCCTTTAATAACGACAATGTGGCTCAGACTCGTGACATCATGGATTTCTGGCGTCCAAATTACTCAACAACCCCTTATGTAAATGGTGTTTATTCTACCCAACAATACTTGGATAGTTTGAAAACGACTTGGCTTGAATACCAAAAACGCTACCAGCTTACCTTAGATGATTTTGCGGCTGTTTGTTTCCACTTGCCTTATCCTAAATTGGCGCTAAAAGGTTTGAAAAAAATCATGGATAAGAGCCTGTCTCAAGAGAAGAAAGACCTCTTGCAAAAGCATTTTGACCAGTCTATTCTCTACAGTCAAAAGGTGGGGAATATCTACACAGGTTCACTTTTCCTTGGACTCTTGTCTCTCTTGGAAAATACAGATAGCTTGAAGGCTGGCGATAAAATTGCCCTTTATAGTTACGGAAGTGGTGCTGTGGCTGAGTTCTTCAGTGGTGAATTGGTTGAAGGATATGAAGCTTATCTGGATAAAGACCGTTTGAACAAGCTCAACCAACGAACTGCCCTGTCTGTTGCAGACTATGAAAAAGTCTTCTTTGAGGAAGTAGACTTAGATGAAACAAATTCTGCTCAGTTTACTGGCTATGAAAATCAAGACTATGCCTTGGTTGGAATTCTCGACCACCAACGCCGTTATAGCAAGGTTGAAAAATAATGAAGATAAGTTGGAATGGATTTTCTAAAAAATCATACCAAGAGCGCCTCGAGCTGTTAAAAGCTCAGGCGCTCCTTAGTCCTGAGAGACAAGAGAGTTTGGAGCAGGATGAACAGATTAGTGTGACTGTGGCAGACCAGCTGAGTGAGAATGTAGTGGGAACTTTTTCTCTGCCTTATTCGCTGGTCCCAGAGGTTCTCGTTAACGGTCAGGAATACACAGTTCCCTATGTGACAGAAGAACCGTCCGTGGTTGCTGCGGCCAGCTATGCCAGTAAAATCATCAAGCGTGCAGGAGGTTTTACCGCACAAGTCCATGAGCGTCAGATGATTGGGCAGGTAGCTCTTTATCAAGTTGCTGATCCTGAACAAGCTCAAGAGAAGATTACAAACAAAAAGACTGAGCTCTTGGAACTTGCCAATCAGGCCTATCCTTCTATCGTCAAACGTGGAGGTGGGGCGCGTGATTTGCATGTAGAACAGATAAAAGGCGAAACAGACTTTCTCGTTGTTTATCTCCATGTCGATACCCAGGAAGCCATGGGAGCCAATATGCTCAACACCATGTTGGAAGCCTTGAAACCAGTCTTAGAAGAACTCAGTCAGGGACAGAGTCTTATGGGAATCCTGTCTAATTACGCGACTGATTCTCTGGTGATGGCAAGCTGTCGCATCGCCTTTCGCTACTTGAGCCGCCAAAAGGATCAAGGACGAGAAATTGCGGAGAAAATAGCTTTGGCTAACCAGTTTGCGCAGGCTGATCCTTATCGAGCAGCTACTCATAATAAAGGGATATTTAACGGTGTTGATGCCATTTTGATTGCTACTGGTAATGACTGGCGTGCTATTGAGGCAGGAGCTCATGCTTTTGCCAGTCGAGATGGACGCTACCAAGGTCTTAGTCAATGGACGCTGGACCTTGAAAGAGAAGAATTGGTCGGTGAGATGACTCTGCCCATGCCTGTAGCGACCAAGGGTGGGTCTATCGGCCTCAACCCTCGTGTAGCCCTCAGTCATGAGCTACTGGGAAATCCTTCTGCTAAAGAATTAGCCCAGATTATCGTGTCTATCGGACTTGCCCAAAACTTTGCAGCCCTCAAAGCCTTGGTGAGTACAGGGATTCAGCAAGGTCACATGAAATTACAGGCCAAATCCTTAGCTCTCCTAGCAGGTGCTAGTGAGTCTGAAGTTGCTCCCCTAGTTGAGCGCCTTATAGCAGAGAAAACCTTTAACTTAGAGACTGCCCAGCGTTATCTAGAAAACTTAAGATTATAAAAAACTCAGACCGATCGGTCTGAGTTTTCTTGTGTTTATACTCTTCGAAAATCTCTTCAAACCACGTCAGCTTCGCCTTGCCGTACTCAAGTACAGCCTGCGGCTAGCTTCCTAGTTTGCTCTTTGATTTTCATTGAGTATTAAATACTTTTTCCTGGTAATAGTGTGACTGGTAAGAAGTAACCAGTTGTCGCGACCTCTTTGCCTTCAATCTTCTGCAAAAGGAGATCGACAGTGAGTTGGGCAATCTCTTTCATAGGTTGCTTAATCGTTGTCAGGTGAGGGTAGTAGTTTTCGATAAAGTAAGTCCCATCATAGCCGATGACCTTGAGCTCTTCTGGTACAGAAATTCCCAGTTCCTGAGCAATTTTAATGACTAGAATAGCGGTCAAATCATCCGAAGCAAAGATGGCGTCTGGCTTTTGTCGAGTCAAGATATTCTTGATTTCCATTTCTTTTCTGACGGGAGAAAAGTCACTGGAAACATTGATAATAGGAGCTTTTGGGAGTACAGATGCAAAACCAGCGTGGCGCAGTCCAGTTGGCGAATTGGAATTGTCATTCCCTGTAATCATGATGATAGACTGGGCGCCTGTCTTAACCAAGGTCTGGGCTGCAAGAACCCCACCAGCATAGTTGTCAGAGGAAACGACAGGAATATCTGGAGACAGGTTTCGGTCAAAGGAAATAATCGGCGCTGTCACGCGATTGTAGTCTTCGATTCCCAAGTTGTGACTTCCAGAAATGATACCATCGACCTGATTGGCCTCCAGCATTTCAATGTACTCTCGTTCCTTCTCAGAGTCGTGCTCGCTGTTACAGATGATGGTCTTGTATCCATTCTTAAAGAGTTGGTGTTCCAACTTACCAATCAATTCTGCGTAGAAAACATTGGAAATATTTGGGAAAATCAAGCCGATTAACTTAGCTGATTTTCCTTGGAGACTACGAGCTAAATTGTTGGGCTTATAGCCCAATTCTCTCATGGCTTCATTGACCTTGAGAATGGTTTTTTCAGACAGATAGCCTTTTTTATTGATAACCCGTGAGACGGTAGTGGGGCTGACGCCTGCAAGTTTGGCGACATCAGTTAGTTTTGCGACCATGATCTAATTCATAGTAGATTCCGGTTGGCTTTCCAGATTTGATCAGGATACCATTTTGATCGGCATGCGGAAAGACGCGACCAGAAAATACTTTTTCTCCTTTATTGATGAAAATTTCAAAGACTGACTTGTCGATGAAGATGTTAGCAGTAGTAGCTTGCTTGTCGATTAGGCAAGAACGAGTTGTCCCAAATTCTTGGGCATACTGTTCTCCAGCCTGGCTACGATCGACTGTAACTTGACCATTTACGAGGTCAAAGTTGATTGAAAGTCCCTTGCCTTCTTTGTCAGCAAGGAAGACAATCTCGCTCTGGCTATTGGCTTCCAAGTTGAGCTCCAGTTCATAAGTGTTATTGGTTTGAGCACGATTTGAAAAGGGTTCCTCAGAGGCACGAAGTTCTTTGATAGCTGCGACAGGGTATTGATAGAGTTTGCCATCTTTAATAGTGAGTTCCTTGACCAATGAAAAGGTTCCTTGGTGGTCAAAACGATCAGATGGGTAGGCTATATCTGGTAGTCCAAGCCAGCTGACAGACAATGCACGTCCGTCAGGAGCGTTGAAGGCTTGAGTTGCATAGGCTTCGAAACCATAGTCCATGTTTTGAAGTTGAGACACATCTACCATTTTGGCATTTTCAGGGTCAAAGGAAGTCCCGATTTTGTACATATTTGGATAGATATTGTCGTAGTCTAGAACATCTTTATCCAATCCTTGTGGGCAGTAGAGAAGGACAGGTTGCTCGCCTACAAAGACCAGATTTGGGCATTCCATCATGTAGGCAGTGCGGTCGTTAGCAAAGTCAAGGTCGCCAACTGCTTGCCAGTTTGTGTAGTCATTGTCAATAGCTTTGTAGAGACGGACGAAGCCTTTTTTCTCCAAGTCCTGTCCACCGACGATGGCATAATATTGACCTTTAAAGTTAAAAATTTGCGGATCGCGGAAGTGGTCAGTTGAGTCAGCAGGCTGGTCAATCAAGATCTTATCAATCTTTGTAATCTTGCCATCTTTGTCCATCAAAGCTCCAATCTGGTAAGGGTGACGGATCCAGTTTTCATCACGAACATTTCCTGTATAAAATAGGAACAAGTTATCACCAAACTGCATGGCAGAACCAGAATAGGCACCGTGACTATCTAATGGAGTATCAGGCAAAACTTTGACTCCGGTTTCTGTGAAGTGAACCAAATCATCGCTTTCCAATTGAACCCAAGATTTCAAACCGTGGGCTGCACCAAAAGGAAAGTTCTGATAAAAGACAATCCACTTGCCATCAAAGTAAGAAAAGCCATTTGGGTCGTTGAGAAGTCCTGTTTTTGGCTCAACATGGTAATGAGTATGCCATGGAGATTGTGCCATATTTTCTTTTATATTTTGAATTTCTTCTTGCGTCCAATCTTGATAAAGTCTGTAACGACGCTCAGTAGTCCATTCCATTCATTCATTCCTCCAAAAATCTTATCACATTTAATAGTAACCGTTTTCGGTTAAAAAAGCAAGTCTTTTATGTTAAAAAAGAGAAAAAACTGTCAAACGTTTATCACAAAACAAAACCAGAAAATCAATCAACTTTTCAAGAAAATATGAAAGATAATGAAATAAAAGCCTTTTTAACCAAGGGTTCAAACTTATTTTTTCAAGAGATGTCTGTTAAAACAGTCAAAAACAATCAATCTGAAACGTGTCTACTAAGTGGATAGAATATTTTTTCTGCAAAACGCTTGACATATTTCTAAAACATGATAAAATAATAGTCGTAGGGCGGATAAAATCGCTTTCAAACAAGAACAAAATTTTATATAAGGAGATTTTTGCAAATGAACAATCAGGAAATTGCAAAAAAAGTCATCGATGCCTTGGGCGGACGTGAAAATGTCAACAGTGTTGCCCACTGTGCGACTCGTCTTCGTGTCATGGTCAAAGATGAAGGAAAAATCAATAAAGAAGTGATTGAGAACTTGGAGAAAGTTCAAGGTGCTTTCTTTAACTCAGGTCAATACCAAATCATCTTTGGTACAGGTACAGTTAACAAAATGTACGATGAAGTTGTTGCACTTGGTTTGCCAACATCATCTAAAGCTGACATGAAAGCAGAAGCTGCTAAACAAGGGAACTGGTTCCAACGTGCTATCCGTACTTTCGGTGACGTTTTCGTTCCAATCATCCCAGTTATCGTAGCAACAGGTCTCTTCATGGGTGTGCGTGGTCTCTTGACTGCTCTTGGAATGACACTTCCAGCTGACGTGACAACTTACACTCAAATCTTGACAGATACAGCCTTCATCATCTTGCCAGGTTTGGTTGTGTGGTCAACCTTCCGTGTATTCGGTGGAAATCCAGCCGTTGGTATCGTTCTTGGTATGATGCTTGTTTCTGGCTCACTTCCAAACGCTTGGGCAGTTGCTTCAGGTGGTGAAGTAACAGCTATGAACTTCTTTGGTTTCATCCCTGTTGTTGGTTTGCAAGGTTCCGTTCTTCCAGCCTTCATCATCGGGGTTGTCGGAGCTAAATTTGAAAAAGCTGTCCGCAAGGTTGTTCCAGATGTCATTGACCTTTTGGTAACACCATTCGTGACACTTTTGGTTATGTCTATCCTTGGACTCTTTGTCATCGGACCAGTCTTCCACGTTGTTGAAACCTACATCCTTATCGCTACAAAAGCAATCCTTAGCATGCCATTTGGTCTTGGTGGTTTCTTGATTGGTGGGGTTCACCAATTGATCGTCGTGTCAGGTGTGCACCATATCTTCAACTTGCTTGAAGTTCAATTGCTTGCTGCTGACCATGCTAACCCATTCAACGCTATCATTACAGCTGCTATGACAGCTCAAGGTGCTGCGACTGTTGCGGTTGGTGTTAAAACTAAAAATCCAAAACTAAAAACACTTGCTTTCCCAGCTGCTCTTTCTGCCTTCCTCGGTATTACAGAGCCTGCTATCTTCGGGGTTAACTTGCGTTTCCGTAAACCATTCTTCCTTTCATTGATTGCTGGTGCAATCGGTGGTGGATTGGCTTCAATCCTTGGACTTGCTGGTACTGGTAATGGTATTACAATCATTCCTGGTACAATGCTTTACATCGGTAACGGACAACTTGCCCAATACCTTCTTATGGTAGCTGTATCATTCGTTCTTGGTTTCGCTCTTACTTATATGTTTGGTTATGAGGATGAAAAAGAAGTTGCTACTGAAGTAGAGACAGAACGTTTGGTCCAAGAAGAAACAACTGGTAACATTCCAGCAGCTCTTCAAGATGAAACACTTGTAACTCCTATCGTTGGTGACGTTGTAGCTCTTGCTGATGTCAATGACCCAGTCTTCTCAAGTGGAGCTATGGGACAAGGTATCGCTGTGAAACCTAGCCAAGGTGTGGTTTATGCACCAGCTGATGCTGAAGTTTCAATCGCCTTTGCAACAGGACACGCCTTTGGTTTGAAAACAACTAATGGTGCTGAAGTCTTGATCCACGTTGGTATCGACACGGTAACAATGAACGGTGAAGGTTTCGAACAAAAAGTTTCCCAAGGTGACAAGGTAAAAGCAGGCGATGTTCTTGGAACATTTGACTCAAACAAAATCGCTGCAGCTGGTCTTGATGATACAACAATGGTTATCGTTACAAACACAGCTGACTACGCTTCAGTAGCTCCAGTCGCAACAGGTTCAGTTGCGAAGGGGGATGCTGTTATCGAAGTGAAAATCTAATCAATCCTCTTTAATGTGAAAACGAACAAATGACATGTTTGTTCGTTTTTGCTTGAATGGTAAGATTTACAGAGGAAAATCTAAAAAATAGAGAAATTTAGACTTTCGAAATATGCTATAATAAAGAAAATAAAAACAAGAGGTTTATCATGACAAAATTATATGGAAGCTTGGAAGCGGGCGGTACAAAGTTTGTCTGTGCTGTCGGTGATGAAAACTTTAACGTTGTAGAAAAAACACAATTTCCAACAACAACTCCAATCGAAACAATCGATAAAACCATTGAGTTCTTCTCAAAATTCGATAACCTTGCTGGTCTTGCAGTTGGTTCATTTGGTCCGATTGATATTGACAAAAACTCAAAAACCTATGGTTTTATCACAACAACTCCAAAACCTCACTGGGCAAATGTAGACTTGCTTGGTGCCCTTCGTCGCGCCCTCAACGTGCCAATGTATTTCACAACAGACGTAAACAGCTCTGCTTATGGTGAAGTGGTTGCCCGTAACAATGCTGGTGGCCGTATCGAAAACTTGGTTTACTACACAATTGGTACAGGTATCGGTGCAGGTGTTATCCAACGTGGTGAGTTTATCGGCGGTGTGGGTCACCCTGAGATGGGTCATTATTATGTTGCTAGACACCCAATGGATATTGAAAAAGAGTTTAAGGGTGTTTGTCCTTTCCATAAGGGATGTCTGGAAGGCTATGCAGCTGGTCCAAGTTTGGAAGCTCGTACAGGTGTTCGTGGGGAAAACATTGAACTCAACAACCCTGTTTGGGATGTTCAAGCCTACTATATCGCTCAAGCTGCGGTCAACGCGACAGTGACTTTCCGCCCAGACGTGATTGTCTTTGGTGGTGGGGTCATGGCTCAACAACATATGCTGGACCGTGTCCGTGAGAAATTTACAGCTCTTCTCAATGGTTACCTACCAGTACCAGACGTGCGTGACTACATCGTGACTCCAGCAGTCGCAGGAAATGGTTCTGCCACACTTGGAAACTTTGTTCTTGCAAAAGAAGTTTCAAAATAAAGCACAAAATCCGCTTGGGAAACCAAACGGATTTTTTACGTGTCAAAGCATTTGCCAGAAAAAGTCAATAATATAGGTCAGACCGTAGGTATAAACCACGAGGGTAAAGGGTTTTGTTAGAACGATGATAGTCATGTAGCGCTTGAAGCTCATCTTTGTCAGGGCAGCCAGCATACAGAGAAAGTCAGCTGGACTGACGGGCCAGATCATCATAAAGATAAAGAAACGGTCAAAACGATTGCCCTTATCCAACCAGCCGATATACTTGTCGTAGGTACGCTTGCTGACGACAGACTGGACAAAGGCAGCTCCATAGAGGCGCACCAGATAAAAGATAATAGCACAGCCAATCACAATCCCGATATAGTTGTAGATAGTCCCGATGATGTGGCCGTAGATAAAGACCCCAGCAACCGATGTCAAGGCCCCAGGAATGATAGGGACGACCGTTTGTAAAATCTGTAAAAAGATAAAGAGGGGTGGACCCCAGATACCTGCCTGCTGGATAAAGGCAGAGAGGGTTTCCTTAGACTGTAAAACCCCAGCCTGATAAGCCCAAATACAGAAAATCAAACTCCCAATCCCACCGACAATCGATGAGATGTTGATAACTTGCTGTAGAAGGGGAGAAACAGCTTTCATTTGTTTATCCTGTGACATGTAAACTCCTCATAGATAGTATAGTTCTACTATACCATATTTTGGAGGAGAAAGGGGGAATGATTGCTTTTACAATGGGAAGAGTGATGGAATTTGAGGCTAAACATGCTATAATAAAGGGAGCAGACAAGTAGCAAAGGAGAGAGTATGATACAGGTAAAACCAGAACTGGAGATAGAAAAACAGCTGATCAACCAACTGGTGACTGGGGAAAGTCAATGGACTTACAGAGATGACCTTAAAACTGAAGAGCAATTATGGGAAAACTTCTTTGAAAAGCTAGCCCAGAACAATGTGGCTCTATTGGCAGATCATCCCCTGACAGAACAGGAAAAACGCCAGATTCAGAACCAACTGAACTTTGTTAGCTACTATGATGCAGCCAAGTGGTTGGTCGGCGAAAATGGCATTGCCAAGGTTGAGGTTCAGAGAGAAGATGCTAGTTTGGGGACTATCCGTTTATCTGTCATTTGGCGAGACAATATCGCAGCTGGTAAGTCTAGTTATGAGGTTGTCAACCAAGTCGAGAGAGACAAAGTAAATCCTCAGGATCAAGATCGCAGGCTAGACGTGACCCTCCTGATTAATGGCCTTCCAATGATTCAGATTGAGCTTAAAAGTCCCCGAGTTGCTTTTTTAGATGCCTTTCATCAAATTAAGAAGTATGATAGGGAAGGCAAGTTCCGTGGCATCTACTCTAGCTTACAGATGTTTGTTGTGACCAATAAGGTAGACACACGCTATATCGCTGCAGCTAGGGAAAATAAACTCAACAAGCAATTTCTAACCAAGTGGGTGGATAAGGACAACCAACCCATAACGAGCTTGACGAGTTTTGCTCACGAGGTTCTTTCTATCCCTCGTGCCCACCAGATGGTTATGCAGTATTCTGTCCTTGATGATAGCAAGAAGGCTCTTATCCTCTTGCGTCCCTACCAGATCCATGCAATCGAAGCAGTGCAAGAAGCCTCTCGCCAGCAAGCATCAGGCTATGTCTGGCATACGACAGGTTCAGGGAAGACCTTGACCTCCTATAAGGTAGCTCGGAATCTCCTCCAGATTCCATCCATCCAAAAGACGATTTTTGTCGTTGACCGCAGAGACTTGGACCAACAGACTACTTCGTCCTTTCTCTCCTATGCGACTAACGATGTCATTGATATTGATGAGACGGATAATACCCATGATTTGGTCAAGCGACTAGGAAGCAATGATAAGCGTGTGGTGGTAACGACCATCCAGAAAATTACTACCATGATGCGTAAGTTTGAACAAGGTCTTTACCAAAGAGATGCGGACAAAATCAAGGGTCTTCGAGTGGCCTTTGTCGTGGATGAATGCCACCGTTCCGTGACGCCACAAACACAAAAAGACATTAAGACTTTTTTCCCACAGTCGCTCTGGTATGGATTTACAGGAACGCCTATCTTTAAGGAAAATAAACGTCAGCAGGTCGGCGATCTCGCCCAAACTACTCAGCAACAGTACGGAGACCGTCTCCATGAGTATACAGTCAAGGAAGCCATCCATGATGGAGCAGTTTTAGGCTTTAAGGTAGATTATCGCAATACCCTCATCACGGATAAATCTGAAAATGACATACCAGATACCGTGTATGAGGATGAGGAACATATGCTGGAAGTCTTGGATGCCATTATCAATAAATCCCGTCAACAGCTAGGATTCCAAAAAGGAGTGGGTAAGACCTATAATGCTATCCTGACCGTCAAGTCAATCCCTCAAGCCCAAGCTTATTATGACCTCCTCAAACGAGTTAAAGCTGGGAAGATGAGAGTCAAGGTATCGGAGAGGGTCAAGCAGGTCCTTCCAGACTTTCCAAAGGTGACCATCACCTACTCGGTTACTGAAAATGAAGAAGACTCAAGAGCTAACCAAGAGCACATGAAGCAGGTTTTAGAAGACTATAACCAAGAGTTTGATACCCACTTTACCATGGCGGATCTTCGTGGCTTTAATACGGATGTTAATAACCGTCTAGCTCGAAAACAGGACAAATACCTCTATCGCAATGAGCAGTTGGACTTGGTTATCGTGGTCAATCGTCTCTTAACGGGATTTGATGCTCCTTGTTTGTCGACTCTCTTTATCGACCGCAAACCCATGCAACCGCAGGACTTGATTCAGGCTTTTAGCCGAACCAACCGTATTTTTGATAGCAGTAAGACCTACGGTCATATCATCACCTTCCAAAAGCCTCTAGCCTTTAAGGAAGCAGTGGATAATGCCCTCAAACTCTACTCGAATGGTGGAGAAAACGAGGTTCTAGCTCCAAGCTGGGAAGAGGAAAAGAGGAACTTTTTACGGAGTTGCAGTGATTTCAAAAATCTTGCTACTGATGACTATGTGAATAGTCTAGATTTCGAGCAATTCTCTACGCCTGAGTTGAGGAAACTAGCTAAAACCTATCAATCCTTTGATAAATACCTAGCCTCTATCCGAGTGTACAAAGAGTATGATGAGGAAGAACTTTACAGTCAGACAGGACTTGATGGAGAAAAGTTGGAAAGGTATCTAGGCCTTTATCGCAATGTCCTTGCAGAATTAAAAAGCCGAGTAGAGGATGATGACGATGGTGAACCACTTGATATCCACTATGAACTGGAGTCTATCCAAGTGGACGAAATTAACTATGCCTATATTCTAACCTTGATCCAAAGCCTGATTGAACAAGGTCAAAGTCAAGAAAAGAACCTAAGCGCTCAAGATAAGGAAGCGGTGAATAACTATATTCAGAGTCTTGAGAAGACCAATCCAAATCTTGCCCAGATCATCACTGAACTGTGGAGAGAGGTACAAGAACATCCAGAAAGCTATCGTGGTCAGTCTATCGCAAATATCTTGGATCAGATGATCGAGGCTGTCATCCAGCAACATATCCAAGTCTTTAGCAAGCGCTGGTATGTCGGGGAGGATGAACTCCGTTACTATATCGAACACTACCGTAAGGGAGCTAAAAAGCAACTAGGAGAAAGCCAGCTGACCAAGAGCCAACGTTATCAGGACTATAAGCTAGAGGTGGCAGATGCCCTCAATCCTCTCCTCTATAAAAAACAAATCAAGGAAGCCTATACTCAGCTAGTGGAGGAAGTCATTGAGCCGTTGAGGGTTGGAAGATAGAGTTTTAAAACTGTAGTTAAACACTTGTTTAGATTTCTCAGTTGAAAAGACAATAATCTGATCTTAAATAAATATATTAGTTTAGTCGAATTTATTTATTAGAGTAATTAAGAACTAAATAGAGAGGTATTCATATAAATGTCTGAGGATATTATTGAAAACGAATTAGCAGACTCTGATGTAATCAATGCTAATTCAAGTAATCCTAAAATGATTATAGTAGGTAACGGATTTGATATCAGTGTGGGGATAAAAAGTTCGTATAATAATTTTGTAGAGTATTTAAGAGTTGAAGAGAAACTTGAAACAAATGAAGATATTTATAATTTTAATAAATTATTTTTACAAAAATTTGATGGAAAATCATTAAATTGGAACGATTTAGAGTCAATTTTTGAAAATCATATTAAAGAAATTAATGAGATAACTTATAATAGTGACGATGAAATCAGGAGTATATATAGTGTTACCGAAATAAATGCGTATCTTAAAGAGTTAGAAGACTTATTTTCGTCCTATTTGTCTGATTTTTACGAGAAATGGCATAATTCATACAGAGTTCAAAGAAATAATAAAAGCAGTTTGCTAGTTAATGAGGTTTATAAAAATATATTTAAAGATGCTGATGTAATTAACTTTAATTATACAAGTACTTTATCTGATTTAAACCTAGTTCAAACTGGTCGTATTAGTAATCAAAAATACTTTCAAGTTCACGGATCCTTAATTGATAAGAACATTATTTTTGGAGGTGGATTCACTGGGAATGAAGAGTACAGTGGATTTAATGTTCCAGGTTCTATGGACAATGACAAACTTATTCGAATAAAAAAAGATACGTATTTATTTGAGAAACGCACCCAATTGATAGAGAAAATAAAGAAATATAAGAAAAATTCAGTTGATACCTATATCATAGGTCATTCTATTTATGGAAGTGATTTGTCTTTCTTGTCAAAAATATTTGAAAAATCAAAAAGAATTTATTTGTTTTATTTTGGTAATGATTATCTAATCAAATTACAAAAGATTAATAAAATTTTGAATACCGACATCTTAGAAAAAATAGTTTTAGTACCATTCTATGATATTTTGGTTAAAGACAGTAAGAAAAATTTAGAATTTGGAGGCAATAATACTACTTCGATTCAGCTAGACAATAATGATATTGAACTGTTGAAAAGAATGTTTAATGTATCTTTGCCGGTAACATATCCTTTTGACAAATTCATTCTGACTAATAAACTTTTTATATTCAATCAGTTTCAATATTTAAAAATATCGAGTATTTTAGAGTGCGAATCTTTAAAAAAGATTTTAAGTTTTTTAGATATAAAAGAAACATACAATGAAAAACTTCATGTAATAATTGATGGAGTTGTAGCAAAATCTGATGATAGGTTGCTTTTGGATGAGTTGTTTGATATGAATGAGTTTATTGAGTGTATAAAAAATAGTGAATCTATTGAAATAACAAACTCATCGTTAAGTATTGAAAAGCTAAAAAAATTAATTTCAAGTACTGAAAAATGTAGAAAAATAAAAATTAGTAATTGTGTAATTTATTATGATGGCGTTGAAAACGTTGAGATTGATATTAGTCAGCTTCAGACTATTGAATATTTTGAGATATGTAAAAATAATATCAGTAAGGAACACATAGTAAATATCATTGCTTCTAAAAATATAATTAGTAACACTTTGAAAAAAATAATAATTCGTGAAAATGAAAATATTAAGATAGATTATTCTTTGCTAACTTTTGTTAGCAATAGTAGCTACATTGAATTGGATTATCCAGAAAATAGTGAGTTTGGTTACGATATTTACTTTCCCAATGTGTCAACGTTCATTCTTGATGCTCAGGAAGTAGATGTGGATCCAATTATCACTGGAATTATTCTCTCGCCAAAAATTAGATGTTTAAAATTGCTTGGTGTATCTTTGTCAGAGAAAACAAATGAAATAAAAGGAGAGACAGATACTTATAGATTTTCTTCATTATTTAAGTTTGATGATAATAATCAAACAGATAAAACTCAATATTTGTCCAATCTGTCTGAAATAGAAATATCAGTTTTTGATGATAGTCAAAAATTAATGTTTGATGTTGTTCCTAATCTTAGATATATTACATATAATGGCGAAGAGATGTCATTGTTAAATATGTGGGTTGAAGCACAAAACATACAACAAGAAGCAAATGATAAAAAGCGTGAGGAGATTAGAAATATAGAAAATAAGAAAGACAAAGACTTGACAGATACTTTAAGTTTTACTTACATAAATAATCATAAGATAAGTAGGGGCGAAGAATGTATTGAAGATAATCTAGAAAATACTAATACTAAAAAAATATCTATTGAAACAAAAAATGATGTCTTTGATGCGATTTTAAAGTATATTTCTGAAAATAAATTAAAACACTCCGAAAAGGTAGATGAAGCAAATTATGTTGAGGCAAAAAACATTGAAAAAGAAATCAATGAATTTGCTAAAACATGGGCAGTTGATAGCCAAGCGTTGACTTTTTATGTACTAAATTTTGATGTTGAAAATAAAAATGAAAAACAATTTGGAGAAACAGCTCTAAAAGACACAGCAAATTATGAGGAATATTCTCATAAGTCGAATAAAAATAAATTACAATATAGACAAAGTCTTAATATTTCAATTAGAGAATTTGCAACTACACTACATGAAAAATATAGTTTATGAATGGAGAATAGATGAGAGAAAAACTCAAACCTAAGTTAAGGTTTAATAATTTTGAAAATCCTTGGAATCAATCTTTGTTAATGGATCAAGTAGAAATTAGAAGGGGGTTGACATATAAACCCAATGATGTGAGGAGTAGTGGTGTTCGAGTTTTGAGGAGTTCAAATATTGTTGATGATACTTTTATATTATCTGATAACGATGTTTTTGTTGATAAGGCTGTAGTAAACATTCCTAGAATAAGTAATGGTGATATTTTAGTAACCGCAGCTAATGGCTCCACAAAATTAGTAGGAAAACATGCAATAGTAGAAAATTTAGTAGATAACGAGATAGTTGTTCATGGCGGGTTCATGCTACTGTTTAAAACTGAGCAGAATTACTTTGTAAATGCTTGGATGAGTTCAAATGAGTATAAACGAGTGTTACAATTTGTACAAGGTGGAAATGGTGCGATTGGAAATTTATCTAGTGCTATATTGAAAAGTATGAAAATGAGCGTTCCATCTTTCTCTGAACAATCTGCTATTGGCTCCCTCTTCAACACTTTCGATGACCTTCTGGCGAGATACAAGGATAATCTCACCAACTACCAATCACTCAAGGCGACCATGCTTGCCAAAATGTTTCCCAAAGCTGGACAATCTGTTCCTGAGATTCGATTAGATGGATTTGAAGGCGATTGGAAAGAACAGACATTAGGTAGTTTGGGTTCTGTTGCTATGAATAAACGTATTTTTAAAAATGAAACTAGTGAAAATGGTGATATTCCTTTCTACAAGATTGGAACATTTGGAGGAACTGCTGATGCTTTTATATCTAAAGAAAAATTTCAAGAGTATAAAGAAAAATATCCTTATCCTGAAATAGGCGATATACTTATATCTGCATCTGGCAGTATTGGTAGAACTGTTGTATACAAAGGAGAAGACGCTTATTATCAAGATTCAAATATAGTATGGTTAAAGCATGATCAGCAATTAGATAATTCATATTTGAAACAATATTATGGAATAATAAAATGGTCTGGAATTGAAGGAACAACAATAAAACGACTATACAATAAGAATATATTAGAAACGAATATCTTTTTACCTCCGAGTGTAGCTGAACAACAAGCCATCGGCTCTTATTTTTCAAACCTAGATAACCTCATCAACTCTCACCAAGAAAAAATTTCTCAGTTAGAAACACTGAAAAAGAAACTCTTGCAAGATATGTTTATTTGAGGTTCTCTAATGAAATTTTTAGAAAGATTATTTTTGTCGTTTAGTTCTTTTTTTCCTGGTTTAATTTTGTTTATTTTTACTATAAATATTTGTCCAAATGTTGAAAGTTTAATGATGAGTCTTATTAAAATATTTATTTTGATTTTAGTTATGCTAGTAGTTGCATTCGTATCACTGAAATATTTTGAAGAAAAGGAAATATCTGATACAGCTACCATCGTCTCGATTCAACCGGTTGAGCATGAAATTATTCCAACGTATATAGGTTTGTTTGTCATAATGCTTGGTTTGGGTAGTTTAAGTCTAATTTATCAAATGTTTATTGTGTTATTTATATTTGGGATATGGTTTGTTTTAATGGAAAAATCTTATTATTTTAATCTTATTTGGTTACTTAAATATAGGTATTATAAGGTACAAGATAAGGTTGGTAATACTTATATAA
>NZ_JAJNSA010000077.1:0-11790 GCF_027497875.1 Streptococcus sp. SM3
TGATGGGAACCCGTACAGGGGATCTCGATCCAGCGATTATTCCTTACTTGATGGAGCATACAGAGGATTTCAATAAGCCTGAAGATATTAGCCGTATCCTCAATCGTGAATCAGGTCTTCTGGGTGTTTCTGGATCTTCTAGCGACATGCGGGATATTCATACAGCGATGCATAATGGAGACGAAAAAGCCAAATTGGCATACGATATCTTTATCGATCGTTTGCAAAAATACATCGGTCAATACTTGGCTGTTTTGAATGGTGCAGATGCCATCATCTTTACAGCAGGAATCGGTGAAAATGCAGTAAACGTTCGTTCTTCTATTATCAATGGCATCAGCTGGTTTGGCTGCAAGGTCGACCCTGAAAAGAACGTCTTTGGAGTTGTCGGAGACATTTCCACAGATGATTCCCGTGTGAAGGTATTGGTGATTCCAACGGATGAAGAGTTGGTGATTGCGCGTGACGTTGAACGTTTCAAAAATCAGTAAACTGAAATAAAGAGAGAAGGCTGAAGGCGAAAGTCCCAGTCTTCTTATTTTATACAAGAAAGAGGTTGTCCATTGAAAAATATACAGTCTTTTTTTCGAAAGCACCCATTATGTAAGAATGCCCTCTGGCTCCTTCTTTTTGTGCCCTTATTCTTTCTCTCACAATTTCCCCTCATCACTATGGTTTATTCCCTTCAAGAAGGAATGGATGCAGGGTGGATCACTATCCTCACTCTCTTGGTAACAGTGGCGGTGCTCTTTGTTTTTTATAAGGTCATCAAGATGAGCCCTCTGGAGAACTTAGATGTTCGGGTCATAACCTGGCCGGCTCTGGGGAGAAATTTCCTTTTTCTTCTCTTGTTGATGGCTAATAACCTGCTCGCCTATCCTTTGTTGAAACAAGAGGCAGGTGGTACGACGGCAAACCAAGCGGCTCTGAATGAACTGCAATCTCATGCTCCTTTTCTTGCTATGGGCATGGTCGTGGTCCTTGTCGCTCCGATTCTAGAAGAGCTGCTCTGTCGGGCCATTATCCCTCGTTTGATCTTTCGAGGGGCAGAACCAATCGGATATCTAGCCGGTGCTCTCTTTTTTACTTACTTACATGGACCGAGTACCCTAGGGGAATGGGTAGCTTACGGAGGCATGTCCTTGATCTTAACTTGGGTCGCTTATCGCTACAAGCGGATCGAGTATAGCATTTGTCTCCATATGACCTTGAATGCGCTAGCTTATTATTATCCGGCTGTACTCCTCCTTTGTTTATTGCCGGTATCGAGAGTTTTCTTCCATGATAAATTATGATAAAATGGTAGGTACCAATGAGTTTTGATGCAGAATCTTCGTACAGAAGGTCAGAAAAAATGAGAAATCCGTATGGAGAATGAACTCAGAGGTTTAGAACATTTGTTCTAGCCTCTTTTGTTCGCAATCATGCTGTTGGAAAGGAATTGATGGAGAACGAAAATGATTGATAAAAAATGGCTGAATGGCCAAGGGACACTTCTTTGTGGGATCTTAAATGTCACTCCGGATTCATTTTCTGATGGGGGTAAGTATACGAGTGTGGATGCAGCCTTGCAACAGGCGAGAAAACTGATCCAAGAAGGGGCTCAGATCCTCGATATCGGGGGAGAATCAACCAGACCCAGACCAGGAAGTCATTATGTGGAGATCCAAGAAGAGATTGACCGCGTGGTTCCAGTGATTAAAGCTATCCGGAAAGAAAGTGCTATCTTGATCTCAGTGGATACCTGGAAGTCCCAGGTGGCGGCGGCAGCGCTGGAAGCTGGAGCCGATATTGTCAATGATATTACTGGTTTTCTTGGGGATTCTAAGATGGCTACTGTGGTTGCAGAGCATGAAGCCAGCGCAGTTCTCATGTTTAATCCAGTGATGGCAAGACCGCATCATCCAAGTTCCACTATCTTTCCAAGTTTTGGTTTCGAACCAGTCTTTTCAGAGCAAGAGCTTCAACAGATGGCTCAAGAACCGATTCAAGACGTGATGTGGACCTTCTTTGACCGCTCGCTTGCTGAAGCGAAAGCAGCCGGTGTCCAGATGGATCGTATTATGTTGGATCCTGGGATCGGATTTGGGTTGACCAAGCGAGAGAACTTACTCTTATTACAAGAACTTGGGACGATTCACCAAAAGGGGTATCCGATCTTTCTAGGGGTCTCCCGCAAACGCTTTGTGGTCAACATTATTGAGGAAGCTGGATTTGAGACAGATCCTGCAACGGAGACTGGTTTTTGGAATCGGGACCTGGCTTCGAGCCATTTGACGAGTATTGCAGCCAGTCAAGGAGTCGAAGTGGTGCGGGTGCATGATATTCCCCTTCACAAGATGGCAGCCAGTCTAGGCCAAGCCATTTTCCAAGCCCAAGAGGCAGCAGATACCAATTTAAAACAATACAAGTAAATGAAGACAAAAGAACATCAGTTGGATCTTCGTTGGCTAGAAGCCTATCGTTCTCAAGATCCACATTTCGGCTTGGAGCGCATGGAAGCTCTCTTGGCTTTGAGAGGAAATCCTCACCTAGACTGTCGGGTCATTCATGTTGCGGGGACCAATGGCAAAGGCTCTACCATTGCCACCTTGTCCCAACTCTTGAGGCAGGCAGGTTTACGAGTTGGAGTCTTTACCTCTCCTTATCTGATCCATTACAATGACCAAATCACCATTAATGGCGAAGCCATTTCGGATCAAGACCTGCAAACCTACCTGGATAGTTACCAGCAACTCCTGGAAGCTGAACAATCAAGGGCTGTTTTTCAAGGGTTGACTGAATTTGAAGTGATGACGGCCATCGCCTATGATTATTTTGCTCACGAGGAGCTGGATTATGTGATCATGGAAGTCGGTATGGGGGGACGACTAGACAGTACCAATGTCTGTCAGCCTGTTCTGACTGCGATCACTTCGATTGGCTTGGATCATGTCGCCCTTCTTGGGCCAGATCTGGCTTCCATCGCCCGTGAAAAGGCAGGCATCATTAAGCCAGGAATTCCTCTGGTTCTAGGGAAATTAGAAGCAGAAGCCAGCCAAGTCATTGAAGGTATTGCGATTCAGAAGCAGGCACCGATAACAGCCTATGACAGAGATTACCAAGTTGAGCTAGAGGCCTCTTGTTTATCGGGCCAATCCTTTTCTTATCACAGTTCCAAAAGAGAAACAGCCTCTTATCAAGTAGCGCTCTTAGGTCATCACCAGGCCAGAAATGCAGCTCTTGCGATCAGTATCTGTGATGTACTTTTTGAAAGAGAAGGGCGTGAACTCTTGTCAAGAGAGTTAGTGGATGAGGCCTTGCATCAAGTCGTCTGGCCTGGCCGGATGGAAGTGGTATCGCAAAATCCCATGATCTTGCTAGATGGGGCCCATAACCCCCATGCCGTTGCGCCCTTGATCGCAAGTCTTCGGGAACTGTTCCCAAGTCAAAAAAAGACCATTCTTTTTACCTGCATCCGGACCAAAGCCTTAGAAGAGATGCTCATTCAGTGGCAGGAACTGGAAAATAGTCGCTTGATCCTCACGAGCTTTGAAGATCCAAGAGCCTATTCTCAAGAAGAGATAAGAGCTGCTGCGAAAAACCATCAGCTTGAGGAAGTTAACTGGCAAGAGTTTCTACAAAACTGGCAAGCTGAAGGCGATGAGCTCCTCATTGTAACGGGGTCGCTCTACTTCCTTAGTCAGGTACGACCTTATTTATTAAAAACAGAAAAATCCAACTAGGAGATGATATGGATACAAAGAAAATTGAAGAAGCAGTGAAAATGATCATCGAGGCAGTCGGTGAAGATGAGAACCGTGAGGGACTTCAGGAAACGCCGACCCGCATTGCCAAGATGTACCAAGAAATCTTTGCAGGACTAGGGCAGACAGCAGAAGAGCACCTGTCTAAATCATTTGAAATCATTGATAACAATATGGTGGTCGAGAAGGATATCTTCTTCCATTCCATGTGTGAGCATCACTTTTTGCCATTTTATGGAAAAGTGCACATTGCCTACATTCCAAATGGCCGTGTGGCTGGGCTTTCAAAACTGGCTCGTACGGTCGAGGTTTACGCTAAAAAACCACAGATTCAGGAACGTTTGACGGTAGAAATCGCAGATGCCTTGATGGAATATCTTGGAGCACAAGGAGCACTTGTCTGGGTAGAAGCAGAGCATATGTGTATGAACATGCGTGGTGTCCGTAAACCTGGGACCGCTACAGTGACAACTGCAGCGCGTGGACTGCTTGCGACAGATAAAAACTTAAAAAATGAAGCCTATAAACTCATGGGCCACTAATGGCTGGCTATAAGAGGTGAACAGAGTGGATCAATTACGGATCAAGGACTTAGAGGTATACGCCTATCATGGTGTTTTTCCAGCAGAAAAAGAATTAGGACAACGCTTTGTCCTAGACCTATGGGTAGATTATGAGATGACTCGTGCTGCCCGCACAGGTGATTTGGAAGCTTCAATCCATTATGGGATCTTGGCGGAACAGTTGACCGAGTGGATGCAGGCAGAAAAGATCGATCTGATTGAAACAGTGGCCTTTCAGTTGGTTCAAAAGATTTTCGAAAGCTATGCCTTTGTAGAAAAAGTTCGTCTGGAGTTGAAAAAGCCCTGGGCTCCTGTTCCCTTGCCATTAGAGACTTGTTCTGTGACAATCGAACGGGAGAAAAAACGGGCCTTTATTGGGCTTGGCACCAATATGGGAGATAAACAACTGCAACTAGAGACGGCGCTAGAAAAACTCAAGGATCGAGGCATTCGCCTTCTTCAGACATCCACAAGGATTGAAACAGAACCTTGGGGAGGAGTGGAGCAGGACACCTTTTTGAATCAGGTGGCAGAGGTTGAAACTTGGATGACCCCAGAGGATTTACTAGGGACCTTACTGGCCATTGAGCAGGAAATGGGACGTGTTCGTGAGGTCAAGTGGGGGCCACGTGTGATTGATCTAGATCTGCTCTACATGGAGGACACCATTTGTTACAGTCCGAGCTTGATCTTACCACATCCTTATGTGGCAGAACGTGCCTTTGTCCTAGAGTCTTTGAATGAAATTGCTCCTCATTTTGTGGACCCTGTTCAAAGAAAGCCCATTCGCCAATTATGGGAGGCTGTCAAATAGTCTCTCTTCTTTGCATCATAATAAAAAACAATCCCTGTTCGAGGGATTGTTGAGAGCGTAGAGAAACGAATCTTTAATAAAATTTAATCAATTCTTTAAAAATTATACTCGTTATAGTTATTCAATCATATTCTGAAACTTTCCGCCGTGAGAAAAGTGCCTGAAACGACTCAGTTTCAGGCACTCGGAATTATTGAGACCTTAGGCTCAATAATTAGTCATGGAACTTCATAGAAGTTCGCTGACGTCCGTACTCACCTAAGGAAAGTTTTTTAAGAAGACTTTTTCTTCAATCTGAACAATTCCTAGAGCAGGGATTGTTTTTGTTTGTCTGAGTTTATTTACGATATAAGCGATCGTATTGGTAGACAGGATCCATGGTGACGTTGATACCGAGCTTGCGAAGGACGTTCTTGTCTTCGTCTGTCAGCATCACGGTTGAATGGGCTTCGCTGCCTTTCAACTTGCCTAATTCTTGCATAGCAAGCTTAGCATCTTCGTTGCTCATGGCTGTAATGGCAAGGGCAATGAGGATCTCGTTCGAGTGAAGACGAGGGTTACGGCTACCCAAATGATTGATCTTCAAGCCTTGGATAGGTTGGACGTATTCTGGCTCGATTAATTTGGTTTCTTTATCAATATGCGCCAATTTCTTGATCGCATTGATCAAGAGGGCTGCCGTTGGACCAAAGAGGTCAGAGGTTTTTCCGGTTACCATCTCGCCGTTTGGCAATTCAAGGGCCAAGGCTGGCTCACCTGTTTCTTCTTCTTTTTGGCGGGCAAGCACGGTCACTTTCCGATCATTTGGAGTAATGCCCAAATCATTCATCAAGAGCTCAATCTTCTTGACGGCTCCTTCACCGACACGTTCAGCTTTGACATCCAAGATGGTTTGGTAATAGCGACGGATGATTTCTTGTTGGGAAGCTTCAATCGCAGCGTCATTGTCCACAATGGCAAAGCCAACCATGTTAACGCCCATGTCTGTTGGAGAAGCGTAAGGGGAGGTTCCTAAGATGCGTTCCAACATGCGCTTCAAGACAGGGAAGATTTCGATATCGCGGTTGTAATTGACTGTTGTTTCCCCGTAGGTTTGGAGGTGGAAGGGATCGATCATATTGACATCGTCTAGATCTGCAGTCGCTGCTTCATAAGCCAAGTTGACTGGGTGGTGCAAAGGAAGATTCCATACCGGGAAGGTTTCAAACTTAGCATAACCTGATTTGATCCCATTTAATTGGTCATGGTACATATTGGACATACAAGTTGCCAGCTTACCAGAACCAGGTCCAGGAGCCGTCACAACGACCAAATTTCGACTAGTTTTGATGTAATCATTTTTCCCCATCCCTTCAGGAGAGATGATGTGGTCCATATCAGTCGGATAGCCCTTGATCGGATAGTGTAGATAAGAGGCGATCCCGCTCTTATCCAGTTGTTTGCGAAAGGCATCTGCTGCAGCTTGTCCAGCATATTGGGTGATGACGACAGAGCCTACAAAAATCCCCAATTCATTGAATTTGTCGATCAAACGCAGTACTTCTTGGTCATAAGAAATTCCTAGATCCCCACGGGCTTTTGAGTGCTCAATGTTATTGGCGTTGATGGCAATGACAATTTCCACCTGGTCGCGCAATTCTTGGAGCAGCTTGATCTTATTGTCTGGTTCGTATCCAGGGAGGACACGAGCAGCGTGGAAGTCTTCTAACATCTTACCACCAAATTCAAGGTAGAGCTTGCCATCGAATTGGTTGATCCGCTCAATAATGTGGTCACGTTGCAAGTTCAAATACTTTTCAGAACTAAAAGCTTGTTTTTTCATGTAAAACTCCTGTATATAAGGGAAGGGTCTACCACACAAATCCAAGGATGAGTGTTCAGTTTCCTACCATTTCATTCTTTCATATTATATCAGAAAACAGATGGAAGATAAAATATTCTAAGATACTTTCCTAAGGGGAGTGTGGATGCCGAGGGGCTCAATGGTGACTCACGCTGGAAAGTTTCAAAGAGAACCTTGTTTTCCCCCTAAAAAAGCCCCTTACGGGGCTTCAGATCGATGTTGTTTAATAGTGTTTGATCAAATCAACTGTAGAGCGATCCAATTTCTTAACCAATGCTTGTAAGAAGGCTTGCGCTTGTAAGAAATCATCCATGGCATAGAGGGTTTGGTGAGAGTGGATGTAACGTGCACAGACACCAATAGTGGTTGATGGGACTCCGCCGTTCTTCAAGTGTGCTGCACCTGCATCGGTACCACCTTTGGCACAATAGTATTGGAATTTGATGCCCGCTTCTTCAGCCGTAGTGAGCAAGAAATCTTTCATATTTGGTAGCATGATGTGACCTGGATCATAGAAGCGAAGCAGTGTTCCTTCCCCAATCGCTCCTTGGTCTCCAAAGACATCGGCTGCTGGCGAACAGTCTACAGCAAGGAAGATTTCAGGATCAAATTTAGTGGTTGAAGTGTGGGCTCCACGAAGTCCCACTTCTTCTTGAACGTTGGCCCCTACATACAGTTCATTGTTTAAGGCTTGTCCGGAAAGGCTCTTGGCCAATTCGCTGACCATCAAGACGCCGTAGCGGTTATCCCATGCTTTTGAGATGACGTTTTTACCATTAGCAGTGAGAATCGCAGAGCTATCTGGGACCAAAGTATCTCCAGGACGAACCCCATAACTTTCAGCTTCGGCTTTAGAGCTAAAGCCTGCATCAAAGACGATGTCGCTAATGGCTGGTACGGTTGGTCCACCCGTTCCACGTGTCAAATGAGGAGGAACAGATCCTGAAATAGCAGGGTATTCACGTCCGTCACGTGTAAAGAGTTTGAAGCGTTGGCTGCTGACGACCATCGGATTCCAACCTCCGATTGGGACAACACGGAAAGTTCCGTCAGCTTTGATTTCGCTGATCATAAAACCAACTTCGTCCATGTGGGCAGCTACTAAGATACGAGGAGCATCGGCAGCTGTTGAATGTTTGACTCCAAAGATCCCACCGAGACCATCTGTCACGATTTCGTCCACATGAGGAGTCAATTGTTGGCGCAAATAATCCCGTACAGGAGCTTCATGTCCTGAGATAGCAGGGATTTCAGTTACTTCTTTGATTTTAGAAAATAAATCAGTCATAGGTTACCTTCTTTCTGATGCTATTTTATCACTTTTTCTACAAGGATGGTAGCGTTATTATGGAAATCAGTCTCTAAAAGCAGAGGGAGAGATCTAGCCTAGACCGTTGTCCCTCTGCTTATTTTGTGTTACAATAGGCACTATGAAAGCTAAAAAAATTATTTTGTCTAGTCTGGCTGTAGCAAGTGCAGGAGCCCTTGCGGCCGGTGTTTATAAAATTGCAAAAGATCAAAAGCGTCTTCGTACCCAAGAAGAATTGGTAGCAGAAGTACGGGAGCAAATGGAAGCCATGGGGACGATTGCGACTCTGTATGTGGAACTCTACGAGTCTAGTGAAGAGCGCTTAGTAGGAGGCGTCATTTTTGAAGATGAGCGCCATTACCGCTTTGTCTATGAGGACGGTCTCTTGCATTACGAAGAGGAAAAATTATGATTACACCAAATTCTCTAGAAGAAATTGCTTCATACGTAGAGCAAGATGGCAAGAAAGTCTTTGTCTTTTCAGCCGACTGGTGTGGGGATTGTCGTTACCTCAAGCCTTTTTTGCCGGAGATTGAAGCTGAAAATCCCGAATTTACCTTTATCTTGATTGACAGAGATGCCTATATGGATCTGGCGAAAGTCTGGGATGTTTATGGGATCCCAAGTTTGGTGGTTCTGGAAAAGGATAAGGAAATCGGTCGGTTTGTCAATCGGGATCGGAAAACCAAAGCGCAGATTACAGCATTCTTAGCAGGATTAAAATAGGAGAAAAACATGATTGTAACATACAACAAAGAACAAGTCGGCGATGTCTTGATGCTGACCTTGAAAAATAGTGGAGAAGCAAAGCTCGCGGTGGAGAGAAAAGGAAAAGTGGCTCGCGTTTACCGTGAGGACAAGCAAGAAACCGTTGCCTGGAATATCTTTGATGCCTCATCTTTCTTCGCCATCGAAGGCAAGGGCCAAGTCTTTTTGACAGATGAGCAAGTAGCTCGTTTGAACCAAGAATTGGAAAGAGAAGGCTTCGCAGAACGTTTGGTCAACGATCGGGAACCAAAATTTGTGGTTGGAGAAATCCTTGAAATGGTGGCCCATCCAGATAGTGACCACTTGAATATCTGCCAGGTAGCAGTTGGACCAGATAAGACGGTTCAGATCGTAGCTGGAGCTCCAAATGCGCGGGTGGGTCTAAAGACCATTGTCGCTCTTCCAGGTGCCATGATGCCGGATGGTAGCTTGATTTTCCCAGGTGCCCTTCGTGGAGAAAAAAGCTATGGCATGATGTGCAGTCCGCGTGAATTGCACTTGCCAAATGCTCCTCAAAAACGAGGCATTATTGAATTGGATGACGCAGAAGTAGCAGGGACACCTTTTGATCCTGCTCGTCACTGGCATGAATAAAGAGAAGAATCTAGGATGTTTTGAATCCTAGATTTTTTTGATTTTGGTTTGTCACCCCCATTTTTTGAAATTTTTTCGAATAAATAGATAGGAGGTAAATGATGTATAATAAAGTTATTTTAATCGGTCGCCTGGTGGCGGCCCCAGAATTGCATAAAACCAGCACAGACAAATCCGTTGCCCGAGTGACCGTTGCGGTCAATCGTCGCTACAAGGATCAAAACGGGGAGCGAGAGACTGATTTTGTCAATGTCGTTGTCTGGGGGAAATTGGCTGAAACCATGGCTAGTTATGCCAGCAAAGGGAGTTTGATCTCTTTGGATGGAGAGATTCGGACGCGCCGCTACGAGAAAAATGGCATCATGCAGTATGTGACAGAGGTCCTCTGCCAAAGTTTTCAGTTATTAGAGAGCCGCGCTCAGCGAGCGATGCGTGAAAATGGTGGAACGGGAGATTTAGCCGACATCATTTTAGAGGAGGAAGATCTTCCTTTTTAGAAACAAAAAAAGAAAGCTGGTTCGTTTATAGACCAGCTTTTTTTGATACTTGGTAGGGATTTCATTCGGGAACAAGTCTTTTAAAAATAAATCAAAAATATGCATCTGTACAATAAAAGCCAGCACTTTTCTTGAAAAAGTAGTAAAATAAAGTAATATATATTCAAAATTTTCAGAAAAGGAACGGAGTTTGAAGGGGAAAGAAGAAAGAAAAGAACGGTTGAAATGGCTGATAAAACGGGTTTTACTGGTGATTCCAGTGGCTTGCATCCTCTTGTGGATCTATGCCGTTTGTCAAACCAGTAGCATCAAGGATCAGACCAAGATCGGTGTCACCTATATGACCATGAACAATGAGTTCTATAAAAGTATTCATTCGGAAATTAGTCGAATTGCCGATGAGAGAGGTGCTCTTGTATCTGTTCGAGATCCGGAATTGGATGAAAAAAGGCAGAGCCAGCAGATCGATGATTTTTGCGCCCAAAAAGTAAATGTGATTGTGATTAATCCGGTCAAAGGGGATAGTCAGCCCATTTTAAGGGCTCTTAAAAAAGCTAGAAAACAAGGAATTAAGATCATTGCAGTTGATACCCAGCTCAAGCATTTTAAGCCGGATGCCAGCATTGTCTCCGACAACTACCAAGCAGGAGTCTTGATTGCGAAAGAGCTGATGAAACGCTCTTCAAATGCTCAGATCCTTCTCTTGGAGCACAAAGGGACTGTTTCAGCAGATACGCGGATTCAGGGATTTAAGGATACCATCAAAGGACATGGGTCATATGAGATTATCTCGGAACTAGAAACCAAGGGTCAGACGGAGATCGCCATGCCAGCTGTCCGTAAGTTCTTGCAGTCAGGGGGGAATGTCGATACACTAGTTGCCCTAAATGACCGCTCGGCTATAGGAGCTTTAGCAGCGATCAAGGAGCAAGGAATCACCCATCCCATTGCGATTTATGGGATCGATGGCTCACCAGATATGAAAGCCTTGCTGCACTCGACAGATGATGTTGTAGGAACCGTTGCCCAGTCTCCGTTGAAGATGGGAGACCGCGTGATGGAGGTCATCCAAGATATGACGGCTGGGAAAAGCTACCAAAAAGAGATAACCATTCCGGTGCAAATGATGACAAAGGAAAACATCGATCACTTTGATGTGAATGGGTGGCAGTAATGAGAAAATTTAGAGGTGTGAGATACAGTTTGGCCATCCTGATGGTCGTGAATTTTATCGCTGTGATGCTCAACAGTATCATCTATCTTCAAGCAACCAACTATATCATTGCCCAACGGCAAGCTTCTCTATTAGTAGAACGCTTAGAGCGTATTCCTTTTGCGCCCTCTACAACTTTTTGGTTGTCTGCGCTCTTATTTGCTGGAATTGCCTTGATCTCCATGAGTCGTTACCGGTCTCAAACGAGTCGATGGTCCATTTTTGATCAGTGGAACATTCTGGAGATCCTCCTGATGTTGCTCTTGATGTGGGTCCAAAATGTAGCTTATAACGGGCTTATTCTATTGGTTTTTGCGGATATCTTCTATGGTTCCAAAGAGTTGAATACCAAGCGAGACCGCAAGTATTGGTTTGCCTTTATCCTAGTAAGTTTCTTGATGCTCCTTGTGACCAATTCAGACGTCTTTTCGCTTTTCTTTCCG
>NZ_JAJNSA010000078.1:0-11604 GCF_027497875.1 Streptococcus sp. SM3
CACCTTGATTAATGACGGAAAAGAAATGACCAAAACGGCAGGTACTGGGAATCTCCGGCAAGCGATTGCGGGCGTCTATGGCTTGGCGTCTGCCAAGAAGATGGTAGCCATTGAAAATCGCGACCTAGATTTTGAAGTGACGGGCTTTGTGTCTTTGCCTGAATTGACTCGTGCCAATCGCAATTATATCAGTCTCTTTATCAACGGCCGTTACATCAAAAATTTCTTGCTCAATCGGGCTATTTTAGACGGCTACGGTAGTAAACTCATGGTGGGTCGCTTCCCACTTGCGATCATTCATATCCAGATTGATCCTTACTTAGCGGATGTCAATGTTCACCCGACCAAGCAAGAAGTGCGCATTTCTAAAGAACGAGAATTGATGGCCTTGATTTCCCAAGCCATTGCGAATGCTCTGAAAGAGCAGGACCTAATTCCGGATGCTCTAGAAAATCTAGCCAAGTCGACCATTCGCCGAACAGAAAAGCCAGTACAGACAACCTTGCCTTTAAAAGAAAACCGCCTTTATTATGACCGAGAAAGTCAAGATTTCAAACTTCGACCAGAGGTGGCAGATCCTCAACTTCCTCTAACAGATGAAGCTACTGCTGATTCGATAAGCCAAGAAAATCCAGTAGAAAAACCGACAAGCGCGATCAAGTTTGCGGAAAGAAAGGCTGCGGTATACGATGAACTGGATCACCCAGAGTTGGATCTGGCTAGTCTAGACAAGGCCTATGACAAGTTGGAAGGGGAAGAACATTCGACCTTTCCAGAGTTGGAATATTTTGGACAGATGCATGGGACCTATCTCTTTGCTCAAGGCAATGGAGGCCTCTACATCATTGACCAGCACGCGGCCCAAGAGCGGGTCAAATACGAAGAATACCGGGAGAGCATCGGGGATGTGGACGGTAGTCAGCAACAACTGCTGGTGCCTTATATCTTTGAGTTCCCTGCAGATGATCTGATTCGCCTGCAACAGCGCAAGCACCTCCTAGAAGAAGTGGGAGTCTATCTAGAAGAGTACGGAGCTAACCAGTTGATCTTGCGGGAGCATCCTATCTGGATGAAGGAAGAAGAGATTGAGTCGGGTATCTATGAGATGTGTGATATGCTCCTCTTGACCAAGGAGGTGTCCATCAAGAAATACCGGGCGGAGTTGGCTATCATGATGTCCTGCAAACGCTCCATCAAGGCCAATCACACCCTGGATGATTACTCCGCACGGGATCTCATCTATCAACTGTCCCAATGTGACAATCCTTATAACTGCCCCCACGGCCGTCCCGTCTTGGTCAACTTCACCAAGTCGGACATGGAAAAGATGTTCCGACGCATTCAGGAAAATCACACAAGCTTGCGGGAGTTGGGCAAGTATTAAATAAAGAATAAAGGAATCTTATGTACGAATACATTAAAGGAATCTTAACGAAAATCACCGCCAAATACATCGTGGTGGAAACAGCTGGAATCGGCTATCTCTTACATGTGGCCAATCCCTATGCTTACTCTGGTAAAATGAATCAAGAGGTGCAAGTCTATCTCCATCAAGTAGTCCGGGAAGACGCTCACCTGCTCTATGGCTTTGCGACTGAAGAAGAAAAACAGCTCTTTCTGAGCTTGATCTCGGTCTCTGGAATTGGCCCAGTCTCAGCTCTGGCCATCATTGCTGCGGATGACAATGCAGGCCTTGTCCAAGCCATCGAAAGCAAGAACATCACCTACTTGACCAAGTTTCCGAAGATCGGCAAGAAAACAGCCCAACAGATGGTCTTGGATCTAGAAGGTAAGATCAATCTTGATCTAGAAGATGCACCGGCTCAGTCCAATGCCAAAATTTCAGAAGAAAACCGAGCTCTTGAAGAAGCTATGGAAGCCATGTTGGCTTTGGGCTACAAGGCAACGGAACTTAAGAAAATCAAGAAATTCTTTGAAGGAACGACGGATACTGCTGAGAACTATATCAAGTCTGCCCTTAAGATGTTGGTGAAATAATGAGCATTGCTCGAATTAAACTAGTTGAAGCAAGAAGCAGTAACAACCATATCAAGATAATGTTTAAGAATGGGAAGATTAAGACGATACGGATACACTGTAAAGTTTTTCCTTTATTTTGTAAAAATTGTCAACAGAGTCAGACAGAATTATTTTTGCATAATGGATCTCGCTATGGTCAAGTTGGCTCAATTCCTTGTGAATTTTGTGGTGTGAGTATTGCCGTAGTGGATAATGACAATATAGTAGATAGTATAAAGGTGAATGATGAATCTTGTTCTTTCGAAAAACTCTATCTGTTAAGTGCAGACTACATTGAATGGTTTCAAGAATGGTATGGAATAACATTGGCTCCCGAAAGCTTTTTTGAAGGTTGGACTGATTGGATAACTGTAGACCAACTTCGAGAACAGATTGAAACATTAACTGGTATAGAAACAGATGGTCAAGCAAGGTATCAAACAGATGAAAAATTTAACCCTCTGCCACCAGATATTAATCGTTGGATTAATCTATTGGATAAGTCTACTGTTCCCTTGCCTGACTACGTTTCAAAGATAGGAGAATAAGATGCCAAAACGCTGTGGTTGGGTTAAAATGAATAACCCTCTCTATGTAGCTTACCATGATGAGGAATGGGGACGGCCCCTCCATGATGACCAAGCGCTTTTTGAGTTGCTCTGTATGGAGACTTATCAGGCCGGTCTATCTTGGGAGACGGTACTCAATAAACGCCAGGCTTTCCGAGAGTCTTTTCATGGTTACCATCTTCAACGCGTCGCAGAGATGACCGACTCTGACCTGGAAACTTTGTTAGACAATCCAGCCATCATCCGCAATCGTGCAAAGATTTTTGCGACACGGGCCAATGCTCAAGCCATTCTACAAGTCCAGGAGGAATTTGGATCGTTTGATGCTTATCTTTGGTCTTTTGTCGATGGGAAAACCATCGTCAATGATGTTTCAGATTACAGTCAAGCACCAGCTAAGACGACTTTATCTGAGAAATTATCCAAGGATCTCAAAAAACGTGGTTTTAAGTTCACCGGACCAGTCGCAGTTTTATCCTACCTACAAGCAGCAGGCCTGGTCAATGATCATGAGAATGCTTGTGAATGGAAAAACGGTGATTAGTGAGTATAGCTAACTAGAGTATCTGAGAATATAGAAAAAAAGCTGAGAAATTCTTCCCAGCTTTATTTGTTATAGTCAAAGCGAATGACTTGCTCCGTTGCATCTACATGGGCGTGGACTCCGAAGGGGACAATTGCTCTTGGAGTTGCATGTCCGACATTCAGATTATAGACAATCGGGATATTGCTATCAATGATATCCAATAGTGCTTCTTTATAGTCGTCATAGAAAGTTTCATCCATAGGTTTTCCGACTAATAGTCCACTGATGACCTCGAATATACCCGTGTCCTTCAAAGTCCGCAACATCTTTTTAAAGTCGTCAGGTTCAGGCTTTTCTTGGCTTGTTTCTAGCAAGAGGATCTTTCCTTCCCAGTCTGACAAGTCGGGGAAAAGTTTGTATTTTTGGCAGAGATCCGTGCTATCTGCGTGTAGAGAGTTGTCAAAAATATCATAGAGAGACTCAAGACAACCACCGAGGATTTCTCCCTCAAACTGAGCATTGCCTTGTAACAAGTCAAAACCTGTATTTGCATGGCTGACACGAGGTGTTCCCAGAGCCTTGGGACTATAATCAGTCCGTTCCTCATACCAAACGTTACTAGGGCGAATTTCTGAGATTTTTCCAGTCTCAATCAATTCTTTAAAGTAGTGGCGGCTATATGGCAGCATTTCTTTGTCTAACTCACAAATGTCTGCAAAGAAGGATTGCCCATAAAAAGTCTTGATTCCTAGTTTATGCAACATGAGATGGTTCATGGTCGTATCCGAGAAGCCAAGAAAAATCTTTTGTTTGATAACCTTTTGTAGTTGGTCATTTTCAAAAAGATAAGGTAGCAAGCGATAGGTATCGTTTCCACCGATGGCGCATAATATCATGTCGATACTATCATCAGAAAATGCCTGAATCAAATCCTCCGCACGAGCTTCGGGATGTTCTTTGATAAAATCTAAGCCTTTTAGCGAATGAGGTAAAAAGATAGGATTGAGTCCGAGGTCCTTGAGACGTTGAATACCCAAGTCCACTTCGTGCTTGACAAAGTCTTCACCCATAGTCCCACTAGATAAACTTATAATACCAATAGTAGAAGCCATATATTATCCTCCTAGAAAAAATTGATGCTATTGTATCACAAAAGATGAGGGGAAACAACAAGAATTTGAGTCAGAAGAAGGCTTTTAGATCAAGAAAGTAGTAAAAAAGCAACCACTCGATATGGTTGCTCAGAATATAGATAAGCTCTATCAACAATAGAAAATAGCCCTTTAGAAGTTGATTGCCACATAGTTAAAACTCTTAGGAATGCTGATGTGATGAGATTTCTAAGATTTTTTACTTTATACTCTAAAAGAAAAAGATTGAAGAAAGTTATCCAAAATGGACTTTATCTTCAATCTGTTTTTTAAATAATTTAGGAAATTGTGTTAAAATGAAATGAAAATTACGAATAGTATAAGTGGGAGGCACCATGAAGGCGGAAATTATTGCAGTTGGAACAGAAATTTTAACAGGACAAATTGTGAACACCAATGCGCAATTCTTGTCTGAAAAATTGGCTAGTTTGGGAATTGATGTCTATTATCATGTGGCGGTAGGAGACAATGAAGGTCGTCTCTTCTCGACCATTGAGACTGCTTCAAAACGCAGCGATTTGGTGATTTTGTGCGGTGGACTTGGTCCGACAGAGGATGATTTGACCAAGCAAACCCTTGCTAAGTTTTTAGGGAAGGAACTGGTTTTCGATCCGACAGCGCTTGCCAAACTCGACACCTTCTTTGCGAGTCGCCCTGATTATGTCCGGACGCCCAATAATGAGCGACAAGCACAAATGATCGCCGGTTCAATCCCCCTTCAAAACCGTACAGGTCTCGCGGTTGGAGGGTTGATCACGGTTGATGGTGTGACCTATGTTGTTCTACCTGGACCTCCAAGTGAATTAAAGCCAATGGTCAATGAACAATTGGTACCTCATTTGACAACAGGGGAGCAGCTCTTTTCAAGAGTCTTGCGCTTCTTTGGGATTGGGGAAAGCCAGCTGGTTACGATCCTAGCCAATATCATTGAAGAGCAGAGTGATCCGACAGTGGCTCCTTATGCTAAAACAGGAGAAGTGACCTTGCGTCTGTCTACAAAGGCGAAAGATCAGGCAGAAGCGGATGCTAAGCTCGATGTCTTAGAAAAGGAAATCTTATCACGCCACACCCTGGATCATCAACCCTTGCAAGAGTTGTTTTACGGTTATGGAGATGACAATTCGATGGCCAAGGTTGCCTTTGATCTTTTGAAACAGACTGGTAAGACTATTACAGCTGCAGAAAGCCTGACAGCTGGACTCTTCCAAGCGACTCTGGCAGATTTTTCGGGTGCTTCCAGCATCTTCGCAGGCGGTTTTGTCACCTATAGCCTAGAAGAAAAAAGCAAGATGTTGTCTATTCCAGCTCAAGAGTTGGAGCAACATGGAGTAGTGTCTCATTTTACAGCTCAAGCCATGGCTTCACAGGCCCGTAAGTTAACAGGATCCGATTATGGTGTTAGCCTGACCGGAGTTGCGGGACCAGATAGTCTGGAAGGGCATCCAGCAGGGACAGTCTTTATCGGACTTGCAACTCCAAATGGAGTGGATAGTGTCCAAGTCAATATCGCCGGACGTAGCCGAGCTGATGTCCGCGAAATTGCAGTTCTGCATGCCTTTAATTTGGTGCGCTTGGCTGTATTAAATAGTGAAAATTTGGTATAATGAAGTTTGTGCCAAATGAAGAATGATTCTAAAAATGGATAGGAAATGAGCCTTTCAAATGACGGTAATCGTTGGTGAGTTGCATACATTTCCTGTATAGTAAAAAATAGGAGAAAAGAATGGCGAAAAAACAGAAAAAATTAGATGATATCTCTAAGAAATTTGGAGATGAGCGTGAAAAAGCGCTCAATGATGCCCTGAAGTTGATCGAAAAGGATTTTGGTAAAGGATCCATCATGCGTTTGGGCGAACGCGCGGAACAAAAAGTACAAGTGATGAGCTCTGGTTCATTGGCTCTTGATATTGCCTTGGGTGCTGGTGGGTATCCAAAAGGTCGGATCATCGAAATCTATGGTCCAGAATCTTCTGGTAAAACAACCGTTGCCCTCCATGCAGTAGCCCAAGCACAGAAAGAAGGGGGCATTGCTGCTTTCATCGATGCCGAGCACGCCTTGGATCCATCTTATGCGGCAGCTCTCGGGGTCAATATCGACGAACTTCTCTTGTCTCAACCAGACTCAGGGGAACAAGGACTTGAAATTGCTGGTAAATTGATCGACTCTGGTGCGGTTGATTTGGTGGTTGTCGACTCTGTTGCGGCCTTGGTACCACGTGCGGAAATCGATGGAGATATCGGGGATAGCCACGTTGGTTTGCAAGCGCGGATGATGAGCCAAGCGATGCGTAAACTCGGAGCTTCGATCAATAAGACCAAGACCATTGCCATCTTTATCAACCAATTGCGTGAAAAAGTTGGGGTCATGTTTGGGAACCCTGAAACCACACCTGGTGGTCGTGCCCTGAAATTCTACGCTTCTGTCCGTCTAGATGTTCGTGGAAATACTCAAATCAAGGGGACTGGGGACCAAAAAGATACCAACGTTGGTAAGGAAACCAAGATCAAGGTTGTGAAGAACAAGGTAGCTCCACCGTTCAAAGAAGCCATGGTCGAAATCATGTACGGGGAAGGAATTTCACGTACAGGTGAATTGGTGAAGATTGCAACAGATTTGGATATCATCCAAAAAGCGGGTGCGTGGTACTCCTATAATGGCGAAAAAATTGGTCAAGGATCTGAAAATGCTAAGAAATTCTTGGCTGACCACCCAGAAATTTTTGACGAAATTGACCACAAGGTTCGGGTTCATTTTGGTTTGATCGAAGAAGACGAAGCAGTGAAAACCCTTGATAAAACTGAAGAAGCAGCTCCTGTCGTAGAAGAAGTAACTCTAGATTTAGATGACGCGATTGAAATTGAAGATTAATTTTTTTCAAAATAGGTCGCTAGACTGATGGTTTTTGTGTTATAATTTAATACGATAGTATTATCGTGTAGCGAAAGGAGTGCATGCATGATTAAAATTTATACAGTGTCAAGTTGCACCAGCTGTAAAAAAGCAAAGACTTGGCTCAACGCTCACCAGCTAACTTATAAAGAACAAAACCTCGGTAAGGAAGGGATCACCAAAGAAGAATTGTTGGATATCCTTACAAAGACTGAAAATGGAGTGGCAAGTATTGTCTCTTCAAAAAATCGATACGCTAAAAATCTAGGAGTGGACATCGAAGACTTGAGTGTCAATGAAGTCATTGACATCATCATGGAAACACCTCGTATTCTTAAAAGTCCGATCTTGGTAGATGACAAACGTCTCCAAGTGGGCTACAAAGAAGACGATATTCGTGCCTTCTTGCCACGATCAGTTCGAAATGTAGAAAATGCAGAAGCGCGGATGCGTGCAGCTCTTTAAAGCGATTGAAAATCAGAAACAATTTGTTTCTGATTTTTTTCTTTTTAAAAATCGGAATGAAAAGCAGTTTACTGCGCCATTTTACGAAATCTATGATACAATATTTTAGAAAACAATAACTAGTAAGGAATGGAAAATGAAAAGGAAAATCTTCTTATTGGGTGCACTTGCCTTGTGTTTGACTGGATGCGGTCAAAAAAAACAAGCGAAAACGCCAAATTCAAGTGAACAAAAGGCAATCCAAGCAAAAGCAGAGCAACTGCAAAAGGATAATAAGAGTATCCTGCAAAAAGCTGAAGAAAATAAAGTCATCACTAGAACCTTTGTCTTTCCAAAAGATGACAAGGGGACACAACAGACGCAAATCGTCACCTATGTGGGGAATACCTTTAAAAAGTTGGAGACCATCAATGTGACGGCAACCGATGAGGAGTTGAAAAAAGGGATCCAACAGGTTGGAGTCGAGGAAGCACAAAAGCAATTGAGAGAATCCTTTAACAAGGACGATGCATTTAAGGAAGCTTTGACAGTGCCAGGTTTCACAGCTGATTTGACCTTGGAAAATGAGAATGAATACAAGGTAACCATCACCTATGATTTTGAAGCAATGGATGTGAAGAAGGCTGAAGGCATGACCTACTTCAAAAACAATCACTTACCAGAGTTGTTGAAGCTGACACCGAGTCAATTTGCGGATAATCTTATCAATGCTGGAGCGAGTGAGCAAAAATAAAAAAACAGTTTAGCTAAAATAGCTCAAAAATGCTTGAAAAAGCCGTAAAATCAAGGGCTTGGCCGTTGTGGAAAACTCTTGATTATGGTATAATAGTAATATTCTAAGGAAAGAGGGTGTTCTTGTGGGATTTACAGATGAAACAGTACGTTTTAATCTTGATGATTCAAATCGTAAGGAAATTAGCGAGACCTTGAAAGATGTTTACTTGTCACTGGATGAAAAAGGCTACAATCCAATTAATCAAATCGTAGGATACGTACTCAGTGGTGATCCTGCCTATGTACCTCGTTATAATAATGCACGGAACCAAATTCGTAAATATGAACGTGACGAGATCGTGGAAGAATTGGTACGTTATTATTTGAAAGGGCAAGGAATAGACCTCTAATGAGAATTATGGGATTGGATGTCGGTTCAAAGACCGTCGGGGTTGCTGTGAGTGATCCTCTCGGTTTTACAGCTCAGGGTCTTGAAATCATTCAAATTGATGAGGACAAAAAAGAATTTGGCTTAGAACGATTAGCTGAATTAGTAGCTCAATACAAGGTAGACCGTTTTGTTGTGGGTTTGCCGAAAAACATGAACAACACAAGCGGACCGCGTGTGGAAGCCAGTCAGGCTTATGGCGCAATGATTGCTGAAAAGTTTGGGTTGCCAGTCGACTACCAAGACGAACGGTTGACAACAGTTGCCGCAGAGCGGATGTTGATTGAGCAAGCAGACGTTAGCCGTAGCAAACGCAAAAAAGTTATTGATAAGTTAGCGGCGCAGCTCATTTTACAAAATTATTTAGATCGTAATTTTTAGAAAGAAAACGAGGAAGAATAGTATGGCACATGATCATAACCACGACCATGAAGAACGTGAATTAATCACATTGGTGGATGAACAAGGAAATGAAACCTTGTTTGAAATTCTTTTGACCATCGATGGCAAAGAAGAGTTTGGAAAGAACTATGTCCTTTTGATCCCTGCAAATGCAGAAGAAGATGAAAATGGCGAAGTTGAAATTCAAGCTTATTCATTTACAGAAAACGAAGACGGAACAGAGGGCGACCTTCAACCAATCCCAGAAGACTCAGATGCAGAATGGGATATGATCGAAGAAGTCTTCAACAGCTTTATGGAGGAGTAAAAATGTTCAGTGAACATTTTTACCCTTGCGCTAAAAATAAAGACCGCAAGTAAGTCCGGGGGACATTTTTACCCTTGCGCTAGAAATGAAGACCGCAAGTAAGTCCAGTGGACGTTTTTAGCTCTGCTTCAAGAAACAAGAAAAAGCAGGAAGTCCGATGGACCTGCTGTAAAATGAGAACGAAACAATTACAAAAGAAAGGAGCGCAAACGTCAGAAGAGGTTTTGTCGCTTTTTTCTTTTAGGAGGAAGATGTGAATAAGATTGAGCAATGGATGAATAGTCGGATCGGTCTAAATTTTCGATCGGGACTGGATCGTATGGAGCAGGCAGTGAGCCTTTTAGGGAGGCCGGATAAGGCTTATCCGATCCTTCATGTGACAGGAACCAATGGGAAGGGATCCACAATCGCCTTTTTGCGTCAATTATTGATGGCTCACGGAAAGAAGGTTGGAACCTTTACTTCTCCTCATATGATCAGTATCCATGATCGGATTTGTATTGGGGATCAGCCGATTTCAGATGAAGATTTTACTCGGATTGGCCAAGAAGTCCAACAAATGGAGCAGACCTTGCTTCAAACCCAGGACCAACTCTCTTATTTTGAGATTATCTGCCTCATGGCCCTCTTGTATTTTAAGGAACAAGCAGTGGACGTGGTCTTGCTGGAAGTTGGTATCGGTGGGCTTCTGGATACGACCAACGTAGTGACGGGAGAGATTGCAGTGATCACTTCGGTTGGCCTGGATCACCAGGAAACGCTGGGAGGGACGATTGCGGAAATCGCCCAGCAAAAGGCAGGAATCTTTAAGAAGGGCAAGAAAGCTGTGGTGGGTCCCTTATCGGATGATGCTATAGCTGTTTGTCAAGAAAAAGCGGAGCAATTGGCTGTGGGTCTCCACGCCTTCCAGAAAGATTTTGGCATAGAGCAGGATCGCTTTTGGAATGAAAGTGTGGATATTGTCTTGCCGTCTCTGGGCTTGAAGGGTGATTACCAACGGGAAAATGCTGCAGTAGCTCTGGAGGCCTTTCTCCTCTATATGGAAAGCCTAGATGAAGAAGTGGATATGGAGCAGGTCAAGCACGCCTTGCAAGAGACGCGGTGGCCGGGCCGTCTAGAGTTGTTTGGCGACCAGGTGTATCTGGATGGCGCCCATAATCCTCATGCTATGTTGCGCTTGATCGAGTTTGCCAATAGCTTAGCAGGAAAGCGCGTGAAGATTTTATTTGGGGCCCTCAAGCGAAAAGATTATAGAGGGATGCTCCAAACGCTTCAAGCGGGATTGCCGGAAGCTGAATTGATTTTGACGACCTTTCATTACGGTGAAGTGGTGGCACAAGGCGACCGACAAGACCTGCCCTATGTAGCGGACTACAAGGCCTATATCAAAGAATTTATGGATCAGAGTCGTCCAGATGAAGTCTTATTTGTGACAGGATCCTTGTATTTTATTGCGGAAGTAAGGGCATTTTTATTAGAGGGGTAAACAATTGACCTAAAGACTTTCTTGGCGTATACTGGTGGTAGATGGTATACGGTTATGGCGAAAGGAGTCGATCTTAATGAAAAAAATCATGTCTATACTGACCTTGGCAGTAGCCCTTTTCCTGACTGCTTGTAGCCAGCAAGAAAAAGCGACACAGACTTCGAGCAAACAGATGTCTACTTCATCACAGACTGTGACTTCAGCGAGTGAAGAACAGAAAGAAGGAGTGTCCATAGATGGAAGCTATCGAGGACAGGACGAGGAAAATACGATCCTCTTAGTTGTGACGGGTCAAAAAGGCACGTTTACGGTGCAAGATGCTGATGGAGAAGAAGAGACCAAAGAGGTCAGCATTGATCCGGTCAATCAATCCATGCGTATCGGGGATGAGCCTTATCGCTATCGGATCGAAGGAGATCAGTTGTCGCTAGAAGACCTAGAGCAAGCAGAGGATGATCAAGGGATTATCGTTTTGACCAAGCAATAAGGGACGAAACAAGAGAGAGTGGGACAGAAATCGGTAATTCGTTAGAATTCGATTTCGTCGTCCCACCTCCGCACAGTTGAGTAGGGCTGTAAAAGCTGATGAAATCAGCGTAGTAGAGCCCACTCAACCACTGCGTCTTG
>NZ_JAJNSA010000079.1:0-11409 GCF_027497875.1 Streptococcus sp. SM3
GGTTATGAAGTTATATGGGCTATTGATAATAACCAAAATGCTGTAGCAACCTATAAACACAATTTACACGATGAAATTATTTGTGAAGATATTAATAAAATTGATTTAAATTCTATTCCAAGGGCTGATGTTGTAATAGGAGGACCACCTTGTCAATCATTTTCGTTGGCAGGAAATAGAAATGTTGAAGATGAACGGGGGCGGCTAGTTTGGCGTTATATTGAAATTATTAAGCATGTCAAACCAAAAGCATTTGTTTTTGAAAATGTAACGGGATTACTTTCTGCGAAAAACTCACAGAAGGAATCAATATTTGAATTACTAAAACAGGCATTTAGAAATATTGGATATAATGTTAATGCGAAGGTTTTAAATGCTGCAGACTATGGTGTTCCACAAAGACGAAAAAGAGTAATAATTGTTGGACTAAAAGGCGAAGATACATTTGAGTTTCCTCAAGTTACACACTGTGAGAGCGGAGAAGGTTTAAAGAAGTATGTTAGCGTAGAAGAGGCTCTTGGAGACTTACCTAAAGCTATTCAGGATGAGAATGGAAGAGCAAAATATACTTGTGGGCCAAAGAATGACTATCAAGAAATAATGCGTGCGGGTAATAAGTTTGACGTGACAGAACACTTTGTTTCACGATTAAGCAAATTAGATAAATATATCATTTCTCATGTTAAGCCGGGCGGAAACTATATGGATATTCCATCTGATGTGAATTCTGAAAGAATTAGAAGGCTTCAAAGGGACGGAGGACATACTACATGTTATGGAAGACTTCTTCCGGAAAAGCCATCATATACGATTAATACTTACTTTAATAGACCAAATGTGGGATGTAATATTCATTACTCGGATGACCGATTGATAAGTGTCAGAGAAGCATTAAGATTGCAATCATTTCCGGACTCATTTGAAATTGTATCAACAAGTAAACAAGGTAGAAACTTAATTGTGGGAAATGCTGTTCCTCCAATGCTTGGTGGAGTATTAGCAAGAAAATTGAAAGAGTATATGAAAGAGGGGTTATGATGGTAAGATATTCAGATTCAGAAGTTAGAGTATTTCATCCGATTTGCGAGAAGGCTCTTAATAATGCAATAACTAATTTGGGTCAGTCCAGAATGTATCAGGTTATTCATCATAGATACACTGGTTCTTTAGAAATGGACTTTGTTATTGAAAATAAAAAAACTGGAAAATACTTGTGTGTTGTGGAGGTAAAGAGAACCCCTAGTGATGTGCAAAGTACAAGATATCAGTTTCAAGCACAGTCATATGTTCAGATGAATACTGCACAAAATGAAAAGCCATTTTACATTATTACTAATTTAGAAGCACTTATTTCATTTAGATATGATGCATCTAAACCAAGAGTTTATCAGCAAATGCTTCAACCAGGTTTGGAGCATATATGTGATTTTACAACAGATAATGATAGTGTAATAGAAAGTAAACTGACTACAGCGTTCGAGAGACTTATTTCTAATTTTATTTCAGATACATATACTTACTCTACAACCTTAGAGCAGTTTATATCTTATATGGATAGCACATTAAGTAATGACAGAATGTGGAAAAGTAGTATGGCAATATTAATGTATGAGTACATAAGAGGTGCTTTTTCGGCTGTACGAAGAACTGATATTAGATATGATGTAAGAACATTTCATGATGATGTTCAGCAAATATGTATAGAAGCTAATCGTGTAGATTTTGATGGTATCTTTCAATATGATGCTACAAGATTTTTACCACGCCATTCGGTTGCAACTTCGATTTTATCTGATATATATACTTATGGTAATGCTAATATTTCAGGAGATGCAGTTGCGGATGCATTACATAGTAAACTTTCAGAAAATAAGCATCATGATGGAGAAGTGGCAACTGATTCAGAACTTGCATTATTGGCTGCTACTTTAGCCAAGATGTCGAATGGGAATTTGCAACCTGGTCGTAAGATTTGTGATCCTGCTGCTGGTAGTGGAAACTTAATTTGTTCTGCAATCAATGTGTTTAATGTTAATGCCTCTGCACTAAAGGCAAATGATATAAACAAGAAATTAATTGAGTTATTGTCTTTACGTTTAGGATTGAATTTTCCTACAAGTATTAATCATACAAACGCTCCTGAAGTTTCAACTGAAGATATTAATAACTTGCCTGCTCTATATTTTAATGACGTTGATGTGGTACTTTTGAATCCACCATTCGTTGCAGGAATAAATTGTGTAAACAGAAAGACTGCTTTTTATAATACAATCAGAAACCGCAAAGGATCTGATGCAGTTACTCTTGTGGGACAAATGAATCTGGGAGCAGTATTTCTAGAAACTGTTTGTTGGATGGTCAATCCAGGAACGACAGTTGTTTGTATCTTCCCGAAGGCACATTTGAAAGAACGTGGTGATGAGGCAGTATCATTTCGAAGAATGCTACTTCATTTGTTTGGATTACATACAATTTTTAATTATCCTGCAGAAGATTTATTTGATGCGGTAATTGAAGAAACATGTATATTTGTGGGAAAAGTAAAACAACCTACAACAAGAATCAACGTATATTCAAGTAATGATAAGGTGGCTGACTTGGATTTACATGCATTGGAAAATTATACAGGAATAATTAATCAGACAAATTATTCTACAATTATTCCGGGAATTGAAGCTAGAAGTTTTAGTTTTAATGAGCTTGATATAGCTGTTGATGATGGTTGGAGATTTGTATGTAGTGAGATGACAGAATCTATGGATTTTATGTCACATAATATTCTGCTTAATCCTAAAATGACATCCATTGTTAATACTACAAATGATTCAAGAAGAGGAAATGTTGGCGGAAGTGGTGTATCAGACTTGGTGTTTTTTGACTCGTTTGATGCTCTGTATAATAGATATTTAGGAATGGTTCCTTTATCTGCAGGAATGAGAAATGCTCAGCATAATGTATTTGAGTTGAGTTCTGGAGATTCTAAATTTATTGATTTTACGGCTATGACTGCTAATATAGCCACAAATGTAATTAATGATTATATTCCGTTGCAAAGAGTGGCGGAAGGACAAAGTAGAAATATAACTAAATCACCTGAAGATATAAAAAAGATTGCCGAACGTTATGCTAGAGTGGTATTTCAAGCAAATTCCGTGTTAGTTCCAACAAAGTTAAGAAGAACTGGACGTGTACATGTTACCCGTGTTCCTATGCATATTTCTACAAATTTTGTAGTATTCACTTATGGAACTGCTAATGAAGCAAATATTATTGGTTCGTATATGTCAACTATCTTTTATCAGTTGGAATGTGAGGTTCAGTCAAAAGACCATGCGGGATTAAGGAAATTGGAACTACAGGATGTTCAGACTACACACGTGCCAATTGTATCTGCTCTGACAACGGCAGAAATAGCAAGAGTAAATGCAGAATTGCCAAATATTCAATTTTTGGATTTGAATAATCCAGTTATTAGAAATATTGATTTGATATGGGCAGATATTCTATATGGTACAAACGCAAATGCTGTGTTAAATGATGCAATAAGGCTGTTGAGATTCTTAGCAAACAGAAGGAATCCATAAATATAAAATAAATTATTATAAATAAACACACCCGGTTATCTTAATAAAGACAAATTTGATAGGATTGGAGGAAGTTTATGAATATAGAAGAAATCAAAGAATTAATTTTACTTAAACAAGAAGACTCCTATTGGGATTTTAAGCGAGAATGGTATGCAAAAGATAAAAAGCAGATTTACTTCATGATATTATGTGTATGGCAAATAATCTATCTAATAGAAATGCTTATATTTATTATTGGTGTTGATGAGGAAAATGATTATTCATTTTCCTCGGTAAAAACTGATCTAAACAGAAGGAATACACAACAATTGGTCAATTTTATATGAGAAAAGCATTTTGCCGGTGGTGTCAGACCGATTGTTAGTGTCGAAAGTCTTGGCTTTGACGAAATTGAAATAGATGTAATTGTTGTACATAACAGTGATGTAACGCAATTTTACTTAACTGAAAAATTTCAATCTGTAATGCCTAATAACATCTATACACGAGTAATGGATTCTAATACGCCGAAGAACAAATCTGTGGATTTATAACATATTGAAATGCTGTGGAAAAAATGTTTTGGCTTATTTTCACCACCATTGGAAAGAATGACGATATATCTGAAACGTCCTGATTGGTGGGATTCTTCTCCGAGTAGTTATGAAGAAAAAATGTATTACAGGTTTTCACCTGAATTCACAATAGAAACAGTAATGGATGATAGCAAAAATAGATTTCAATACTACTTATTTAATCAAACCGATATTCGTCCTAGATGGTATGATATCAATCTATATTATCATCAAACAATGCTTGCTTCATTAAGAAGGACTATCTCTTGATGGAGGACGCTATTTTACACCTTCACCAAGAACAGATGGCGTTTCATTAACACAATATCATCATTGAGATGTTGCGTTTAAGTAATATATTAAAAATTCTATTGAATATATTGTCAATGAATTTTACTATCATCCAGATGGTGACAATGAGACAATTGCTCATGATAGGTTTATGGAATGCATTCTAGTATTTGAAACTGATTGTGAAAAAGAAAACTTCAAAAAATTCCTAAAACTCAATTGGAAAAACAAACAATGCTACATGGACAACATATGGTTACCATATTTCGAAGAAATCGAAGGTTATAATATGGATGTAATTAAAGAAGAATATATGAATTCTAAAATATTACAGAAAATGCTTGATGAGTTTCGCAATAAGAAAGGGGATTTGATACATGGATAACGAATATGCAATTTTAGAAGATTCTGTAAGAAATACTTTTGGAAGTGTTGTATGGTCGCATAAAATACAAGAAAAACAAGCGGATATATATTTTTCGCAATATAAATGTATGGAAACTATTAAAATAGTAACCGCTTCTTTAACATCGGTAGGCATTGTTTCTTTAATATTTACCGACCATATGTGGTTAAAAGTATTATCTGCTTTTATCTCATTTATATCTGCTTTTATTAGTGCTTTTTTTTAAGTCTTTTGATTTTCAAACATTGATTTCAGCTCATAATAATTCAGCTCAAAAATTATTGACAATCAGAGATGATTTAAAATTGTTATTAATGTTAATTCACCTTAAACAAAAGACAGTGAATGAGTTGACAGATAAGTATCAGGAGATTGTAGAAAAATTAGATGCTCTATATGCAGAAGCGCCACGAACTACTGATAAAGCGGTAGAAAAGGCACGAATAGCACTGAATATAGAACATGATAATCAATTCACTGATGAAGAAATAAACTGTAATCTTCCTAGTTCTTTGCATAGGAGGCAAGAAAAATGAGTGATTATGTAAAAAAAAGAGGAGAAGTAATAGAACAAGATATTCGTTCTACAATTTCAAGACGTTATCATACAGTTACATCTGCCGTTAATAGAGAATTTTGGAATATCTCAAGTGATACGCAAAATAGCTTTTACGTTGGTTCATAGGGCGAGGAAGTGCAATTGACACAAGTGATATAGATATTTTGGTTGTTTTACCTGAGAGTGTGTATCTAAAATATGATGTAATAAAAGGTAATGGGCAATCACGTTTATTACAAGCGGTTAGTCAAGCAATTATGACATCGTACCCTCGCAGCGAAATACGTGCAGATGGACAAGTCGTAAAAATAAACTTTAGTGATGGAATGAAATTTGAAATTCTACCAGCATTTAAAAAGACGGACTGGTACGGAAATTGGGATGGTACGTATAAGTATCCCGACACTAATATGGGTGGAAATTGGCGCTCAACAAATCCAAAGGCTGAACAGGAAGCGATGAAAACAAAAAATTCTAGTAGCAATGGTCTATTACTAGATACTTGTAAGCATCTTAGATTCGTAAGGGATAATTATTTTAGTAGTTATCATCTCTCAGGAATTGTAATTGACAGTTTTGTTTATCACGTAATTGGCGGATGGAGATGGACTGAACCCGGTAGCAGATTTTCTTCGGCCTGTGGCACATATGAAAATGCTTTATTAGAATATTTAAATCAAAACTCAATGTGGGGTATTCTTAATCTTACAGCACCTGGTAGCGGAGAAAATGTATCCACAGAGAATAGTTTAGAATGTTTGAGAAAAGTAGTTAATTATATTGTAAGATAAGAAAAAACGATTATACAGATGAATTTGCTGAAGAAATTGCTGAGATAGTGATCACAATGTTTATTGAAACATTCAAATAACTCACCTACCATTTTGGTACTTGAGCATAAGAAAACGACCACACGGGAGCATTCCTACTCTTGTATGGTCGTTTTCTTATGTAACCGCTTGAAGACGTCACTCAAAAACTGTTTTTTCTTACAATACCTAAGTGAAGGCAACTTTGTATCAGCTTCTTTTATTTCGATTAACGCATAGTTACAAATTCTTCAGATGCAGTTGGGTGAATCGCCACAGTTGCATCAAAGTCTGCCTTGGTTGCTCCCATTTTGATAGCAACAGCAAATCCTTGAATCATTTCATCAACACCATAGCCAATTCCATGAAGTCCGACAACTTTTTCTTCTGAACCTGCTGTGATCAATTTGAAACGTGTTTCTTGACGGTTGTCAGTGCAAGCAGAGTACATAGACGTAAAGCTTGATTTGTAAACCTTGATTTGGTCTTGACCGTATTCTTTAATAGCTTGCTCTTCTGTCAAACCAACCGTTCCGATAGCAGGGTGTGAAAAGACAACAGTTGGAATAGTTGAGTAATCCATTTTTGCAGTTGTTTTGCCGTTAAAGAGACGTTCAGACAAAGTACGTCCAGCCTTGATAGCAACTGGAGTTAGTTCTTTTTCGCCTGTTACATCACCTAAAGCGTAGATTCCCTCAACAACAGTATTTTGGTATTCATCCACTTGGATAAAGCCACGTTCGTTCAGAGTTACTCCAGCTTTTTCAAGTTGCAAGTCTTTAACGTTTGGACGGCGACCAGTAGCCCAGATAACTTGGCTAGCTGTGTGACTAGTACCATCTTCGAAATGAATGGTAATGCCTTCAGCAGTTTTTTCTAACTTGACAGGGACTTTGTGAGTATGAAGTGGCAAGTTTGTTCTTTCCATTTCCTTTACCAGACCTTCAACGATGTAAGAATCAAAACCACGTAAAGGACGGTCGCGACGAACAAAGAGATCTGTCTTGACACCAAAGGTGTGGAGTACGCCAGCCAATTCAACGGCAATATAACCCGCGCCTAGAATAGCAACTGACTCTGGCAATTCTTCCCAGGCAAATACATCATCAGAAGAGCCACCTAGTTCAGCACCAGGAATATTTGGAATACTTGGATGGGCACCAGTCGCAATCACGATATGTTTAGCACGAATCAGTTCACCATTTACGCTGACAGTATGAGAATCTACAAATTCAGCGTGACCTTCAATCAAGTCTACACCGTTGCGTTTAAAACTGCCATCATAAGAAGAACGAGCGCGATCGATATAGGCTTCACGATTACGACGTAGGGTTGCAAAGTCAAAGTTAAGATCAGTAGTCTTAAAGCCGTAGTCTTCTCCAAATTGATGGAAAGTCTCAGCGATTTGCGCCCCGTACCACATGATTTTTTTAGGAACACAACCGACGTTGACACAGGTTCCACCTAATTTCTTTTCCTCAATAACGGCCGCTTTGGCTCCGTGTTCACCAGCACGGTTCATGGTAGCAATTCCTCCACTACCTCCACCGATAGCAATGATATCATATTCTCTCATTGAAAACTCCTTTATACTCTTTTAAATAGTAGAGTGTCATTTTTTGATAGTCATATTCTATCTTTTTTTTTATCTGATTGCAAAAATCTGCTACGTTCAAAAAAATTAAAGAAAAGGCTTGCAAAAAGGAAAAATAAAGTGTATTATATAACTAGTACAATGGCAATAAAAATAGATTCCGAACAATAATCAAATCCTGAAATGTCATTATTTCGTTCTGAACTGTTATTGTTTATATTTGCTAATTTTTATATAATATTGTTAAGGACTTTAAATCAAAAAGGAGTTTCATTATGAAGAAGAATCGTAAAGCTAAAAAGTGGCAATTGTATGCAGCAATCGGTGCTGCCAGTGTAGTTGTATTAGGTGCTGGGGGGATTTTGCTCTTTAGACAACCATCTCAGACCGCGGTAAAAGATGAGCCTACTCATCTTGTTGTTGCCAAGGAAGGAAGCGTGGCATCCTCTGTTTTATTGTCAGGGACAGTAACAGCAAAAAATGAACAATATGTTTATTTTGATGCTAGTAAGGGAGATTTAGATGAAATCCTTGTTTCTGTGGGTGATAAGGTCAGCGAAGGGCAGGCTTTAGTCAAGTACAGTAGTTCAGAAGCCCAGGCGGCCTATGATTCAGCTAGCCGAGCAGTAGCTAAGGCAGATCGTCATATCAATGAGCTCAATCAAGCACGAAATGAAGCTGCTTCAGCTCCGGCTTCACAGTTGCCAACGCCAGCAGGAGGCGAAGGAGCTGCAGAGCAAACTCCAGCTCCAGTCTCAGGAAATGCAGTGTCATCTATTGATGCGCAACTAGGTGATGCTCGTGATGCGCGTGCAGATGCAGCAGCGCAATTAAGCAAGGCTCAAAGTCAGTTGGATGCCATGACGGTTCTCAGTACACTAGAGGGAACTGTGGTCGAAGTCAACCGCAATGTTTCAAAATCTCCAACAGGAGCTAGCCAAGTGGTAGTGCATGTAGTAAGTAATGAAAACTTGCAAGTTAAGGGTGAACTATCTGAATATAACCTTGCTAACTTATCTGTCGGTCAAGAAGTAACCTTTACTTCTAAAGTTTACCAAGATAAGAGCTGGACTGGTAAGATTAGCTACATTTCTGACTACCCTAAAAACAATGGTGAAGCAGCAAGTGCAGCTACTGCCTCAGCAGGTGGTAATTCTGGTTCTAAATATCCATATACCATCGATGTTACAAGTGAAATCGGTGATTTGAAACAAGGATTCTCAGTAAGTGTTGAGGTCAAGAACAAGACTAAAGCCATTTTGGTTCCTCTAACAAGTATTGTGACTGAAAATGATAAGAACTATGTCTGGGTGCTTGACGAGCAGAAAAAGGCTAAGAAAGTGGAAGTTGGTTTGGGCAATGCTGATGCAGACAACCAAGAAATCACTTCAGGTCTGACAAATGGAGTCAAGGTCATCAGTAACCCAACGTCTTCTCTAGAGGAAGGAAAAGAGGTGAAGGCTGATGAAGAAACTAATTAGTCTAAAAAATATCTGCAGAAGCTACCGTAACGGTGACCAAGAACTGCAGGTTCTCAAAAATATCAACCTAGAAGTGAATGAGGGTGAATTTGTTGCCATCATGGGACCATCCGGTTCAGGTAAGTCAACCCTCATGAACACCATTGGGATGTTGGATACTCCTACAAGTGGTCAGTATTTTCTAGATGGCAAAGAAGTAGCTGGTCTGGGTGAAAAACAATTAGCCAAGGTTCGCAACCAACAAATCGGATTTGTCTTTCAGCAGTTCTTTCTTCTATCTAAACTCAATGCTCTGCAAAATGTAGAATTGCCCTTGATTTATGCAGGAGTTTCGGCTTCAAAACGCCGTAAGTTGGCCGAGGAATATTTAGATAAGGTTGAATTGACAGAACGCAGTCACCATTTGCCTTCAGAATTATCTGGTGGTCAAAAGCAACGTGTAGCTATTGCGCGTGCCTTGGTAAATAATCCTTCTATCATCCTAGCTGACGAACCGACAGGAGCCTTGGATACCAAAACAGGGAACCAAATTATGCAACTTTTGGTTGACTTGAACAAAGAAGGAAAAACCATTATCATGGTAACGCATGAGCCTGAAATCGCTGCTTATGCTAAACGCCAGATTGTCATTCGAGATGGAGTTATTTCATCTGATAGTGCTCGATTAGAAAAGGAGGAAAACTAAGATGCAGAATCTGAAATTTGCCTTTTCATCTATCATGGCTCACAAGATGCGCTCTTTTCTCACTATGATTGGAATTATCATTGGTGTTTCATCTGTTGTTGTGATTATGGCTCTGGGAGATTCCATGTCTCGTCAGATTAATAAAAATATGACCAAGTCACAGAAGAATATCCATGTCTTTTTCTCGCCTATCAAAAGCAAAGATGGTTCTTTTACCCAAAAGCAATCAGCTTTGACAGTCTCTGGTAAAGAAGAGGAAGTCCATGTTGAACCGCCAAAACCGCAAGAAGCTTGGGTTAAGGAGGCGGCCAAACTTAAGGGTGTAGATAGTTACTATGTAACCAACTCGACAAATACGACCCTGTCTTATAAAGATAAAAAGGTTGAGCGCGCTAGCTTGACAGGTGGAAATATTACTTACATGAAGGCGGTTGAAAATGAAATTGTTGCAGGTCGTAGTCTTATAGCTCAGGATTATAAAGATGTGGCCAGTGTCATTTTGCTAGACCAGGAACTTGCTAACAGTCTGTTCGGATCCGCTCAAGAAGCTGTTAACAAGATTATAGATGTTGGTGGCTTTAGCTATCGTGTTATTGGTGTTTATACTAGCGATGAGGCCAAGGCTGTCAAGACATTTGGTATTGGTGGACTTCCCATTACGACTAATATTTCTCTTGCCAATAACTTCAATATGGATGAAATTTCTGATATTGTTTTCCGAGTTAATGATACCAGTTTGACACCAACTGTAGGACCAGAATTAGCTAGAAAAATGACTGAAATTGCTAGTCTTCAACAAGGAGAGTATCAGGTGGCAGATGCGACTGCAGCCTTCCAAGAAGTACAACAACTTTTTGGATTTATAACTACGATTATTAGTGCCATCGCAGGAATTTCTCTCTTTGTTGGAGGGACTGGTGTTATGAACATTATGCTGGTTTCGGTGACGGAGCGTACGCGTGAGATTGGTCTCCGTAAGGCTTTGGGTGCAACACGTGCTAATATTTTAATTCAGTTTTTGATTGAATCCATGATTTTGACCTTGCTAGGCGGAGTCATTGGTTTGACAATTGCGACAGGATTAACCGCTATAGCTGGTATACTTTTACAAGGTTTGATTGCGGGTATAGAAGTAGGAGTATCAATTCCAGTTGCCCTATTTAGTCTTGCAGTTTCGGCTAGTGTTGGTATGATTTTTGGGGTCTTGCCAGCCAATAAGGCATCGAAACTTGATCCAATCGAAGCCCTTCGTTATGAATAAGATCAACAAGATGGACACTTGTCTATCTTGTTTTTGTATGGATTTCCCTATCGAAAATCAGTAAAAATGTGATATAATGAAGTGTTAGAAAAACAGGTTTCATTTGCCTGGAAAGGAAAAATTATGTCTGAAAAGAATTTTTATATTACAACACCGATTTACTATCCATCTGGTAAACTCCA